>JBGUEB010000122.1:0-9832 GCA_041821565.1 Gammaproteobacteria bacterium
GTTGCGTTCGAAATTGGTTATATCGTGCTGGTCGTTTTTCTTAACCTGGTGATCATCTTCATTTGCCTGCTTGTCCTTTGCCGGCCAGGGGGGTGATATTAGTGATTCAAACTTTGGTGATTGCATCGCGAACTCCAGTGAGCCCTGAATAAAATGATGTTTACTCTCAGCACCTTATTCAATTTTTTTAATATATTACCTTCAAAATGAATAATAACTCTTTGATGTATATAAAAACAAGAGGAATTATTCGACAAATTATAGTGGGATTTTGAATTTATTTAGTTTTTGTTTCTTTTTCGAACAGTTCCATCTGTCCGCCGGACTCGGTCAGGTCACTTAGGCGCACGCCCAGCCCCAGCAATCGCACCGGTATTTTTCCGCGTTGCCAGGCTTCTTCACAGAGCATAGACAGGTCAGGTAGAACCGGTTTGCTGTGCAGACGCTCGACCGTGGTCTGGCTAAAGTCGCGAAATTTCATTTTCACGAAGCTATTGTGTACCAGGTAATCGTCGTCTAATTTTTGCATACGCTTGTCGAGCGAGATAATCAGTTCTGGGATCTTTTCCAGGCAGGCTGCGAGGTCGGGCAGGTCCTCGGCGTAGGTATTCTCAACGCTGATCGATTTCCTGCGCCATTCTGATACGACGGGGCGGTTGTCGATGCCGTGGGCGAGTTTGTGGATGTGTTCGCCAAAACTGCCAAACAATTCGACGAATTGAAATACATCGTAGCGCCGCACGTCTTCACAGGTTGTTATGCCTTTCTGTTCGAGTCGTTTTGCGGTTACCTTGCCGACGCCCCAGATTTTGCTGACGGGTAACCTGGCGAGGAAGGTGTCGATGCGGTCCGGGGTTACGACGTACTGGCCGTTGGGCTTGTTCCAGTCGCTGGCCACCTTGGCAAGAAATTTGTTCGGCGCAATTCCGGCAGAAACAGTGATACCCAGGGTGTCCGAGATACGCTGTCGGATTTCCTCGGCGATCAGGGTTGCGCTATTTCTGCAGCGCTCGCAGTGGGTGACATCGAGAAATGCCTCATCGAGTGATAGCGGTTCGATCATATCGGTATAGTCGGCAAATATCGCCCGCATTTGACGTGATGTCTCGCGATAGGCGGACATGCGGCCAGGAATTAGGATCAACCGGGGGCAACGTTTGAGCGCGGTGGCGCTCGCCATCGCCGAGTGCACACCGAATTTTCGTGCCTCGTAGTTGGCAGTGGCAACCACTCCGCGTCGTTCGGCGCTGCCTCCCACCGCAATCGGTAAACCCTTGAGTGCGGGGTTATCGCGTATCTCTACGGCGGCATAAAAGCAGTCGGCGTCGATATGGATGATCTTACGCGTTGGTGATATTTGTTCACTGGATTTGGTATTACTCACGGTATTCTGCTTGCTTCGGGAGGCCTACTAGGTAAAATTCACGATGACGAGCCACAATAGACATCCGATGACAGAAAAAGTATTTTATCAAGACAGCTATCAGAAAACACATGATAGCGTGATTAGCGACATTGTCGACGGTGGAGTAGTGCTCGAATCCACCATTTTCTACCCATTGGGTGGCGGGCAGCCAGGCGACACGGGCACTTTGAGCGCCGCAGGCGTTGACTACAGGGTTACCGATACGCGTTTCATGCCGGACCGGCAAACTATCGTTCATTACCTTGAAGCGGATGATATATCCACCTTGCAAGTCGGCGAGTCGGCCGAGCTTAAGCTCGACTGGCAGCGACGTCATCGGCATATGCGTATGCATACCTGTATGCACCTGATGTGTTCGTTGATTAGTGCGCAGGCCACCGGCGGTTCAGTGGGGGAGACTGAAAGCCGAATCGATTTTGACCTGCAGGGACAGGCGGTTGACAAGGAGTATCTGACTACTGCGGTAAACGAGTTGATTGGTAAAGATCTGCCGGTTACGGTCGGCTCCATCAGTGACGAAGAACTGGAGCAGAATCCTGGACTGGTACGAACCATGTCGGTGCAACCGCCTAAAGGCCAGGGAGAAGTGCGTACCATTCGTATAGAGGAAACGGATTACCAGCCCTGCGGCGGTACGCATGTGCATAGCACGGGTGAAATCGGAGAGGTCACAATTACCAAAATCAAAAGCAAGGGTAAGCAAAATAAACGCATTACGCTCGCCTTGATGAATCCCTGAGTTTGCCCACATAAACATGCTAGAATCCAGTTTCGCCAGTTTTATTATAATTGAACTACTAGCCGGTTAGTCAGGGATTAGTATGGAACAAGCCGCAAAAAGTTTTCGGACACAGGCCCAGGCTGCCTGTAGCCAGTGCAGCCTAGTTGAGCTCTGCCTGCCAAAAGGATTGACGCCCGAAGAACTGAAAGTATTCGAACAGGCTATCGATCGCAAAAAACCGCTCAGAAAATCAGAATATCTATATCGAGCGGGTGAGCCAATGCATTCGTTTTATACGGTGAAAACCGGTGCCTTCAAGGCCAATATTGATAGTATCGATGGGCAGGAAAATATTGTCGGCTTTTTTATGCCGGGTGAATTGATGGGGCTCGATGGCATAGCCTCGGGGCACTACCAGTGCGATATGATCGCGCTCACTGATACCCATGTTTGCAAGCTCTCCTACCACGATTTTGAAGAGGTCGCGGAAAAGTTTCCGGTATTACGCGAAGAGATTTTGTCGGTATCCAGCAGTAATTTAACCTCTGTACAGAAAATGCTCATGTTTATCGGCAAGCGGCCGGTAGAAGAACGCCTGGCGATGTTCCTGATCAGTATTGCACAGCGTTTCAAAGCCAGAGGTCTGTCGGATAGTCGATTCGAGCTACCGATGAGCCGACACGATATCGCCAATTATCTCGGTATGGCTCCAGAAACTATCAGTCGCCAGTTTAAGAAATTGCAGGACCAGGGGATGGTGACGATACGAAATCGCGATGTAAGCATTAAGGATGCCGCAGCGCTCAGAACCTCGGTTACGCACGGCGGTTCAGAAATCGACCCAGCGGTATTCTATTAACCCGACGACAATATATTGTCGCCGGGTTAATGTTAGAGTACTTTCGAGAACCGGCTGCTGGGGCCTGATTGACGGTAGGCATCAAAAACCATTGCAATGTTACGCAGGAAAAAACGCCCGGTCGGTGTAATCCTGATTTGCTTATCGTCGACTTCAAGCAATCCATCGTCAACCAGTTTATCGAGTGCCTTTAATTCGGAATCGAAATAGACATCGAACCTGATTCCGTGAAATTGCTGGATCTGGGCTTTATCGATTTTACCCTCGCACATAATCTGCATGATGACTGATTTGCGAATGATATCGTCGAGGCTGAGCTTGACCCCTCTTTTGACAGGCAACTGTCCCTCATCTAGCAGGCGATAATATTCATCGAGGTCGCGTGCATTCTGGTAGTAAAGCTGTTCCATTGAACCGATCGAGCTGACGCCAATGCCGAGCAAATCGCAATCCTTGTGGGTTGTATAGCCCTGAAAACTCCGATGCAGGGTTTTCTCTGACAGGGCAATGGCCAGGGCATCATCAGGCCTGGCGAAATGATCCATGCCGATATGTTGATAGCCGGCCGCGAGCAGTTTTTCCGCGGTCATTTGATACAGGGCTATCTTTTCGTCGGCTTCTGGTAAATCCTCTTCGTGAATACGTTTTTGTGCCGGAAACATGGCCGGCAGGTGCGCATAGCTATAGATAGATATGCGATCCGGCGCGCATTTTATTATCCGGTCCAGGGTTGTCGCGAAGCTGTCCGGATTCTGTTTCGGTAACCCACAGATAAGGTCCACGTTAATCGATTGATATCCGAGTGAGCGCGCCTGCAATATCAGGTCCTGGGTTTGCGATTCGGGTTGAATTCTGTGAATCGCCTTTTGCACCTGCGGATTGAAGTCCTGAACACCAAGGCTAATTCGATTGAAGCCCAGCCTTTTCAAGTTGAGTAGGTACTGGTAACCAACTGTGCGCGGATCGATTTCGATCGAATAGTCACGATCGTCTGCCGAAACAAGGCTGAAATAACGGCGAACCTGGTTCATTAACATCTCGATCTGGTCGACGCTATAGTAAGTCGGGGTGCCGCCGCCGAGATGAAGTTGCTGTACTTTCCGATCGTGATCGATTAATTCGCCGTGCATTTTGATTTCACGGAACAGGTAGTCCAGGTACTTATCCGATTTCTGTTGATTTTTGGTAACAATCTTGTTGCAGCCGCAGTAAAAACACAGGTGACGGCAAAATGGCAGGTGGAAGTAAAGAGAAAGATCGCGCGGCAGTAAAGCGCCGTTAGCGTCTATAGCAGCCCTCTTGTAGTCTTCGCTATCGATGCCCTCGTGGAATTCGACGGCGGTAGGGTAAGAGGTGTAACGCGGGCCAGTGGTATCGTATTTCTCGATGGTTACGAGGTCGAGACAAACCTGATCACTATTGGTCGAATTTATATCAACTATATTTTCAGATATCATGATTGGGCTCCTAAATTAATGATTTTGCTAGAGGGCATTGGCGCATCGCCGCTAATACGCCATTCACTGGTTTCGAGCTGAACAATCCAGTTGCCGGGTTTGAGCATGGGCAGGGGCGCGATATATTCCCCGCTAGCGGATTTCTGCAGGGTAATCGAGATGTCCTCGCCGGCGCGGGTTCGATGTATGAAGCTGAGCGGAAGCGTATCGGCGAGCGCTAATGCTTTCGTCATCGATAATCGCAACTTCAGAATTCCGGATTGTGGTAACAATTCCAGCCTGGCCTGTATGCCATGGTTTAAAGCCAATGTATCCCTGGCCAGGGTAAGGTTTATTTCCTTGCCGTGCTGACTATAGTCATCGACCACCAGTCCATCGTAACTGGTAATTGCAAACCAGAGCATGACAAACCCGACCAGTACCGAGCTCAGCGGAATCGCGATCAGCATCCATACGATCGGATTCCGTTGCCAGGAATCTCGACCAGGCTCCGATTTGTTCTGCCTGTCAACAATACTGTTAGCGTCTGTATTCATGGGCCGACAAATCGTGCGTCTGAAGTCACGGTGATGGAGGTATTATCGATCGCGGTGACTGTGAAGTGGATTCTGCTCACACCTTTAGGCAAGGCGTCGGGATTAGCAATAACGCGCAAATGGAAACTACCGGCATTAGCAGAGGGCACCTGTAGATTGTCATCGTCAAGCTTCAGTCTGGCCGCGTCGAGGCCATCGACGGTTATCTGGTAACGGTGATCCTTGCGGTCCTTGTTGAGTATTTTCAAACTGTAGACATTTTCAATATCACCATTCCCCAGTTCGCGGTACAACACGTTTCGATCCCGGCTGATATCGAGCTCAATATCACTGCGTGTAGTCAGGCCGTAAATCAGCGCAGTGAAACAGCCGAGCAAAATTATTCCATAAATAATAACCCGGGGTCGGAGTACATGACTGTTGCCGGTTTTCAGCATGTTTTCCGTGGTATATCGAATCAGGCCTTTCGGATAACTCATCTTGTTCATCACGTCATTGCAGACATCAATGCAGGCGGCACAGCCAATGCACTGATATTGCAGTCCATTACGGATATCGATTCCGGTAGGACAAACCTGCACACAGAGCTGACAATCGATGCATTCACCGAGACCTAATTCATCTGGATTGTCTCGTCTGCGCCGGGCGCCGCGAGGCTCACCGCGATCTGGATCATAGGAGATAATCAAGGTATCGGAGTCGAACATTGCACTCTGAAAGCGGGCGTAGGGGCACATGTAGATACAAACCTGCTCACGCATCCAGCCAGCGTTGGCATAGGTGGCGAAACCGTAAAATACTACCCAGAAAGTCTCCCATGGACCGGTAGAAAACGACATCAGTTTTCCACCAAGTTCAACTATGGGGGTGAAGTAACCGACAAAGGTGTATCCCGTCCAGGCGGAAAATAAAATCCAGACGGTATGTTTAAATCCTTTCAATATTATCTTCTTTCGCATTGCTCCTTTTTTGTCGAGCTTGATGCGTTGGTTACGTTCGCCTTCGATCGAGCGTTCGATCCATAAGAACACTTCGGTCCACACTGTCTGCGGGCAGGCAAAACCACACCACAGGCGCCCGGCCAGCGCGGTGAAGAAGAACAGCGACAATGCCGCGACGATGAGCAAACCTGCGAGGTAGATAAAATCCTGTGGCCATAGCGTCAAACCCAGAATGTGGAATTGACGGGCGGGCAGATCGAATAGAATTGCCTGTCGGCCGTCCCAGGTAATCCAGGGGAGTCCATAGTAAAGACCCAGTAGTACCAGAACAGCGGTGATGCGTAAGGACGCGAAAATGCCACTGACCTGACGTGGATAAACTTTTTGCCGTTTAGCGTAAAGTTCTTGCTTTAAAGTGGATTTTTCCTGGCTCATGAGTGCAATATCTACTCAAAAGATTGCTATTTGTGGGGAATGGGCTTTAAAAAAACCAGGGTGAGCAGGGCGTTACCAATGCCGACAAGCCAGAAAAAGAAAAACGCCAAACTATATCCCTGCAGCCGACTCTGCAGATCGATTCCCAGTTGCTCGAGTAAAAGGTTCGGATCTATCCAGGCGAATATCAAACCGCAGGTAACCCCGGCACTGATAAACGAGGCCCACATCAGAGCGATGATGATTTGTCGAAGTGGGATGCCGAGCACAATTACAATCCTATGGTTTGGCCGAGAGACCTAGTACATAGGCGGTTAGTAAATGGATCTGATTTTCATTGAGTAGATCCTTGTGTGCGGGCATCGCACCCTGCCTGCCTTTGCTGATTGATTCACTAATAATCGCCGGTCTACCGCCATACAGCCAGGTATCATCGGTCAGGTTGGGCGCACCCAGAGCCTGGTTGCCAGTCGCATCGACACCATGGCAGGCTATGCAAAAGATTTTAAATTTCTCCTCACCGGCGGCGGCCAGTTCAGGATTTTCTGGTGTCTTGCGAAAAGAAATCAGGTACTCGGTGAGTTCGGCTACACCCTGTTCACCGACTGCAGGCAGCCAGGCAGGCATGACACCGTTGCGTCCGTTGGTAATTGAGAATTTAATCGTCTCGCCGTCACCACCGTATAGCCATTTATCATCACGCAGATTGGGAAACCCGGCTGTGCCACGGGCATCCGCACCATGACAGATGGAACAGTTAGTCGAGAACAGGCGTCCCGCGGTTCCCATCGCGTCACGGTTTTGATTCAATTCTTCCAGGCTCTGGCTGCCGTACTTTTCGTAAAGCGGTGCATATCTAGCGTCCGCATCGTCCAGGCCACTTTGATACTGGCCTAATTGAGACCATCCCAGAATGCCCTGGAAACTGCCCAGTCCCGGGTACAGGATCAGGTAGCCAAAGGCAAATACCACGGTAATATAAAACAGGTTTAGCCACCATTTGGGCAGGGGATTATTGTTCTCCCGAATATCCTCGTCCCACACGTGTTCGGCGGCTTCTCCCTCTTCCCCGTCAGTCACTGCCTGGGCATTGCTATAGGCCAGCCAGGCACACCATATCAACCCAAGCACGGTTGGGATTATGACCCACCAACTCCAGAACGGATGTATAAAATCAGCCATTATCCTGTCCCTCCCGCTTTGCCGTGGCTTCCGGGTTAATATCGTCAGGTTCGAGAGCAAGATTACTGGCTTCCTCGAATTCCTGTTTGCGCGACGGGCTCCAGGCCCAGATAACGATGCCGATGAAAACAACGAACATAACAATGGTCAGGGTTATATCAATATTTAACATGGTTTCATCTCCGCTGTTTGATCACAGTGCCGAGGTTTTGCAGGTAGGTTACCAGTGCATCTATCTCGGTCTTGCCTTCCAGTTGCGCTACCGCAGCGTTGATCTCATCATCGGTATAGGGATGACCCAGGTTTCGCAGGGCTGTCATTTTTGACTCGATATCACTGCTATCGAGCGGTGTGGATTCCAGCCAGGGGTAGCCCGGCATGATTGACTCGGGTACCACATCGCGCGGATTCGCCAGGTGGATACGATGCCAGTCGTCGCTATAACGGCCACCGACTCGCGCGAGATCAGGCCCGGTTCGTTTCGAACCCCATAAAAACGGTCGATCATAAACAAATTCTCCCGCTACCGAGTAATGACCATATCGTTCGGTTTCGGTGCGGAACGGGCGGATCATTTGCGAATGACAGGAAACACAGCCCTCGCGAATATAAATATCACGGCCGCTAAGCTGAAGTGCGGTGTAAGGTTTAAGTCCGGTGACGGGCTCAGTGGTGGAATGCATAAAATATAGCGGTGTAATTTCCACGAGGCCGCCGATACTGACCACGATCAGCACGAACAAGATGAGCAGGCCGGTATTTTTTTCTATGCGTTGTTGTAATGACATGGTAAGACCCCTAATGCGCCGGTGCTGGTATTAGTGCTTCGTGACGACTGCCAAGGCGCACGGTTTGAAAGATGTTGTAAGCCATTACCAACATGCCGGCGAGATAAATGAGCCCGCCCAGTAAGCGAATCATGTAGTAGGGGTGCATTGCGTTGACAGTTTCAACAAAGCTGTAAATCAATGTGCCGTCTTCGTTTACCGCACGCCACATGAGGCCTTGCATGATGCCGGAAATCCACATCGCGGTGATGTAAAGGACGATACCTATAGTCGCCATCCAGAAGTGCCTGTCGATCAATTTGACGCTGTAAATCTCCCGATTGAACAGGCGCGGGATAAGGTGGTACATGGCGCCCATGGATACCATGCCAACCCAGCCGAGGGCACCCGAATGAACATGACCTATGGTCCAGTCGGTGTAGTGCGACAATGCATTCACGGTCTTGATTGCCATCATCGGGCCTTCGAAGGTAGACATGCCATAAAACGAAACGGAGACCACCAGAAACTTCAATATTGGGTCGGTGCGCAGTTTGTGCCAGGCCCCGGACAGGGTCATGATGCCATTGATCATGCCGCCCCAGGAAGGTGCGAGTAGTACCAGTGAAAAAACCATGCCTACCGACTGTAGCCAGTCCGGTAGCGCTGTGTAGTGAAGGTGATGGGGTCCGGCCCATATATAGGTAAACAGGATAGCCCAAAAATGCACGACCGAGAGTCGGTAGGAGTAAACCGGTTGATTCACCTGCTTCGGGATAAAGTAATACATGATGCCGAGAAATCCGGCGGTGAGAAAAAAGCCTACCGCGTTGTGCCCGTACCACCATTGCACCATCGCATCCTGTACACCGGCATAAACCGAATAGGATTTGGTGAACGATATCGGATAGGCGAGACTGTTGACGACGTGTAGCAGTGCCACGGTAAGGATAAAGGCGCCAAAAAACCAGTTTGCAACATAGATATGTTTGATACGACGGCGCATGATAGTGCCGAAGAAAACGATGGCATAGGACACCCAGACCAAGGTGATCAACAGGTCAATTGGCCACTCCAGCTCGGCATATTCCTTCGAAGAGGTAATGCCAAGCGGCAGGGTGACAACCGCGCTGAGGATTACCAGTTGCCAGCCCCAGAAAGTAAAGGCTGCGAGCTTGTCGAAGGCAAGGCGTACATGACAGGTGCGTTGTACCACGTAGTAAGAAGTTGAAAATAGGGCGCATCCGCCAAATGCAAATACTACTGCGTTGGTATGCAGCGGACGAAGTCGGCCAAAAGTTAACCAGGCGATATCAAAGTTCAAAGCCGGCCAGACCAGTTGCGAAGCGATGAAAACACCGACCAGCATGCCGACCACACCCCAGACAAGGGTCATCAGGGTGAACTTTCGGACGATGGCGTCGTCGTAGGAAAATTGTTCGATCTGGACGTTCATCAAGCTCCTCCTGGAGAGGGGATTTGAAGTGGTTTTGCGGAGTCCAAAATTT
>JBGUEB010000123.1:0-9802 GCA_041821565.1 Gammaproteobacteria bacterium
GCTATCCCGCTTTTACCGGCGACGATATTGCTCCAGGACTCATCGACTGTATTACCGACAGGGGTGAGCAAACCAAGGCCTGTTATAACTACACGACGTTTAGTCAAGATCGGATCCTCATTACCATTCGATTCACGCTATTCAAATTTCGGGCGAGAAATGAAAATGCCGCTTAACATACTATGATGATAAGCGGCATTTTTCGATTCGAAAATTCTGTTATACGTTAGCGTTTACGTAATCTATTGCTAGCTGAACACTGGTGATTTTCTCGGCTTCTTCGTCCGGAATCTCGGTTTCAAACTCCTCTTCGAGAGCCATCACCAATTCTACCGTGTCGAGTGAATCAGCGCCCAGATCATCGACGAATGATGCCTCATTTGTTACATCTTCTTCTTTGGCACCCAATTGCTCAGCAACAATCTTTTTTACACGTTCTTCAACAGAGCTCATTTGAGAGTTTCTCCTGGTTATGTTCAGTAGCTTGTTAAGTGGCGATATTGTATTGAAAACCACCCCGAGTTGCCAGAATTGTCTTTATTTTTTTTCTCCTTATATAACATATACTTGAGTTGTCAACAGGAAATTAATTGTATAAAAGCGACAATTCAGTCGTTTTAAATCAGCTAAATTCCAGCCCGCATATTGGGCTAAAGGAACGATGTTCAGGAGAAAGCTCGTAAACAATCCTGATACAGACAGTAGATTCTCCCTGGGTTCGACAGACTGCTAAGGCATATACATGCCACCATTGACATGGATTGTTTCGCCGGTGATATAGGCTGCACCTGGTGAGGCCAGGAAAACAACCGCAAAGGCAATTTCATCCGCACTCCCGAGCCGCCCCAGCGGAATTTGACCGATCATGTTCGCTTTTTGTTCTGCACTTAGCTCGCGTGTCATATCGGTATCGATGAAACCGGGCGCTACGGTATTGACGGTAATATTTCTCGAACCAATTTCACGTGCCAGGGATTTAGTGAATCCGATCAAACCTGCCTTGCTGGCTGCATAGTTGGTTTGACCGGGGTTTCCAGTCACACCGACCACGGAGGAGATATTTATAATTCGCCCATTCCTTTTTTTCATCATCGGTCTTATCACTCCCTTACACATACGAAACACGGAACTGAGATTGGTATTGATAATATCGCTCCACTGTTCGTCTTTCATCATCATGAGTAGATTGTCGCGTGTGATTCCAGCATTGTTCACCAGAATATCAGGCGGGCCATAGTCGGCAGTTATCGCTTTCAGACATTCCACGATTGAATCTTGCTCGGCTACATTTAAAACCATGCCGGTGCCTTTAATTCCTGCAGATTCCAATGTTGCGGAAATTTTCTTCGCACCAGCCTCACTCGTGGCAGTACCAATAACCGTGGCACCCTGGTTGCCCAGCGCATGCGCAATTGCCTGGCCAATACCACGGCTTGAGCCGGTCACTAGCGCTATTTGGCCCGTTAACATATTAGTTCTCCTCTGACAGAATATTTATAGTTTGTTGAAGTGACTCAAAATCAAATACAGCCGCTGACAGCAGAGATTTATCGATGCGCCTGGCAAGTCCGCTGAGCACTTTTCCCGGTCCACATTCGATTAACCTGCCAACGCCCTGGGCATGCATATAGCGCACACTGTCGACCCATTTAACCGGTTGATACAACTGTTTTTTCAGCAATTGCCTGATTTCATCTTCGCTCTTTGCAATACCGGCATTTTGATTGTGAATAACGGGTATCACCGGCATAGAGAAGCTAGTCGCCTCGAGTACTTCAAACAACTCATTTGCAGCTTCTGTCATCAATGTGCAATGTGAAGGCACACTGACTGGTAAAGGTAACGCCCTTTTTGCACCTGATATTTTGGCCTGATCCATGGCTGCTGCTACGGCTAATTTTTGACCCGCAATCACAACCTGACCCGGGGCATTAAAATTGACTGCTTCGACAGTACCCGACCCGACGCTACTACAGACAGCCAGGACATCTTCGTCACTGAGTCCAATTATCGCGGCCATTGCCCCCTCACCGACTGCCACCGCGGATTGCATCAGGCTTCCACGTTTGGCTACCAGTCTAACCGCGCTCGTGATATCGAGGCTTTGCGCACAAACCAGGGCGGTATACTCACCCAGGCTATGTCCCGCCATTAACTCGACCCCGGGCATGGCATCGTTTTGCTGCATAATTTCCCAGCATGCGACACCGGCGCAAAGCATTGCCGGTTGGGTAATCTCTGTCGCATTCAGCCGTTCCGCAGGGCCTTCGCTCACCACCTGCCATAAGTCGTAGCCAAGCACCGCCGACGCCTGATCATAAACATCGCTGACCACCGGCTGATAGTCTCCCCAGTTGGTCATCATGCCAACTGATTGCGATCCCTGGCCCGGGAATACAAAAGCATTTTTTATCATTATTTTTGTGGCTCTATTTTGAGGACTAAATGGTAGCACAGCCTTTAGAAACGCTGTACAAGTCAGTTGCCATCAATACTAAATAATGCATAATGACGCCTCTTTATAAACAGGGAGACTCCCTGGTATCAAAACTTAGGATTATATATGTCAAAAGGCGACCACATTGAGATGCGAGGCACGGTAAAAGACACGCTGCCTAATACCATGTTTCGGGTAGAACTGGAAAATGGCCATGTAGTCACGGCGCATATTTCAGGAAAAATGCGCAAACACTATATTCGGATTTTAACCGGAGATACTGTAACCGTAGAATTAACGCCCTATGATCTGAGCAAGGGCAGAATTACCTTCCGCGATAGATAAAGCCTATTTATTGCCTTTTAGACGTCTGCCGACTCTCTTTTAGTCGCATCGACGTGACAGACCAGCTTATTATCTTCGACATCAATCTTTACATGCCCGCCATCGGTAAGATCACCGAATAATAATTCATCTGCCAATACCTGCTTGATTTCATCCTGAATTACCCTCGCCATTGGTCGCGCGCCCATGATCGGATCGTAACCTTTTTCAGATAACCAGTGCCTGGCCTTGTCGGTGACCGTCATGCTGACTTTTTTCGCTTCAAGCTGCGATTCCAACTCGATCAGGAATTTGTCCACCACATTCAATATCACATTGCTATCGAGGGTCTTGAAGTTAATTACGCCGTCGAGTCGATTTCTGAATTCGGGTGTGAACACTTTCTTTATCGCCTCACCGGCATCGCTAGTGTGATCCTGCAAGGTAAATCCCATCGACGAGCGACTGATCATCTCTGCACCGGCATTCGTGGTCATAACCAGGATGACATTGCGAAAATCAGCCTTCCTGCCATTGCTATCGGTCAAAGTACCATTGTCCATTACCTGCAGGAGTAAATTAAAAACGTCTGGATGGGCTTTTTCAATTTCATCCAGAAGCAGCACAGAGTAAGGATGTTTGTTGACTTCTTCAGTGAGTAAGCCGCCCTGGTCATAACCGACGTAGCCGGGTGGCGCCCCGATTAATCTGGATACCGTGTGCCTTTCCATATATTCGGACATATCGAAGCGGATTAACTCAATCCCCATAATCTTGGCAATTTGACGACAAACCTCTGTTTTACCGACACCCGTAGGTCCGGCAAACAAAAATGATCCAATCGGTTTCATCTCACGCCCGAGCCCCGAACGGGTCATCTTAATAGCCGCATCCAGGGACTTGATCGCTTCTTCCTGGCCAAATACAACCCGTGACAGATTTTTACCCAGGTTTTTCAACATCTCGAGGTCGGATGTATTAACCGTATTGGCTGGTATGCGTGCAATTTTGGCAACAATATTTTCAATATCGTGGATGCCGATAGTTTTCTTGCGTTGTTTCGTGGGCATCAGACGGCGCTTGGCACCAGCCTCGTCGATGACATCGATGGCCTTGTCCGGCAGGTGACGATCGTTAATATATCGATCGGCTAACTCCGCGGCTCTTCGTAAAGCCTGCAGGGTGTACTTCACATTGTGATGTTCTTCAAAGCGAGATTTCAAACCTTTGAGGATCAGATAGGACTCCTCGACACTCGGTTCCGACACATCGATTTTTTGAAAGCGCCTGGCGAGTGCACGGTCTTTTTCGAAGACTCCGCGAAATTCGTTGTAAGTAGTAGAACCAATGCACTTAATCTCGCCACTAGCCAGTTCCGGCTTGATTAGATTAGAAGCATCCATTACCCCGCCCGAGGCTGATCCGGCGCCGATAATAGTGTGAATTTCGTCGATAAAAAGAATAGCACCCGGTTCTTTTTTTAACTGATTGATGACTGATTTCAGGCGTTTCTCAAAATCACCACGATACTTGGTCCCAGCCACCAGGGCACCCAGGTCAAGGGCGTGAATAACACAGCCATGTAAAACCTCGGGCACTTCTTCTTCGACGATTTTACGCGCCAGACCTTCTGCAATAGCTGTTTTACCGACACCCGCTTCTCCCACCAGCAGCGGATTATTTTTACGTCTGCGGCACAGGGTCTGAATAACACGTTCGACTTCCAGATCGCGTCCAATCAGCGGGTCGATTTTTCCGGCGATGGCCAAATTATTCAGATTGGTAGCGAATTTTTCCAGCGGATTGGCTTTTTCAGCGTCCTCCGGGATGGCCTCGGCGTCGTGCGTAAATGATTCGTCTTCGTTACCTTCATCAACACGGGTAATTCCATGCGACAGGTAATTTGTTACGTCCAGGCGTTCGATATTATGCTTGTTCAACAGGTAAACCGCGTGCGAATCCTGTTCCGAAAAGATGGCGACGAGTACATTAGCACCGGAAACTTCACCGTTACCAGAAGATTGCACATGAAACAGCGCACGTTGCAAAACACGCTGAAAACCCAGGGTTGGCTGGGTATCCCTGTCTTCGTCAGACATCAGTAAAGGCGTGTTTTGATCAACAAAAATCTCCAGTTCCTTTTTGATTAAAGGAACGTCACCGCCGCAGGCTTCGAGTACCGCCAAAGCAGCATCATTATCTGTCAACATCATCAATAAATGTTCGACAGTAATAAATTCGTGCCGCTTTTCATTTGCGTCGTGAAAAGCCTTGTTGAGGGAATGTTCGAGTTCTTTGTTTAACATCTCATATCCGAAATACAGTTGACCCGTATTTTTAATATAGCCTATTTGACCTGAAAAATGGTGTTTAATTCGTCAACTTCAATAAAGAAATTTGTCGCTTGAAAAATCCTGTATTTAAACTTGGGGCCGAACCTATACTTCTTCCATATCGCAAAGCAGAGGATGTTTGTTTTCCCTTGAGTAGCTATTTACCTGGGTAACCTTGGTTTCGGCGATATCGCGAGAATATATACCACAGACCCCTTTTCCGGATTTATGCACATTCAGCATAATACGTGTAGCATTTTCCCGGTTATGCCCAAAAATCGCTTCGAGCACGTGCACCACAAACTCCATGGGTGTGTAGTCATCGTTTAATATGACGACCTTAAACATGGGCGGTTTCTTGAGTTTTGGCCTGGTGCGCTCAAGTAATAAGGTATCATCCTTATCTGGATCGTCGTCGTTATTGGACTGTTGATCGGACATGCATTTGGCTAGTTTATTAACAATAGTTATAAAGTAATGTGAGGCTCGATATATTTCAAGGCCTGGTTGTCATTATTTTCCTGGCCAAAATCGATCGTCTGGCCGTCAGTTCTGAACATATAACTGATTAGCCTACGCTAAATTCGAGTATTACCCTTTAAAAAATTTTCCGGGGAGTTTCTGCTCCCCGGTTTATTTTCTGGTATATAATTCCCGCCAGTAAATTCGACTAATCGTTTCTATCCAGGGATCAATATGAGCCATCAACATATCAAAATACCCGACCAGGGCCAGGCTATTACGGCAAATTCTGACCTCAGCCTGAATGTTCCAGATAACCCGATTATTCCCTACATCGAAGGCGATGGTATCGGCGCCGATATTTCGCCGGTGATGATCAGGGTTGTCGACGCGGCAATCGAAAAAGCCTACCAGGGCAAGCGCAAAATAGCCTGGATGGAAATATACGCGGGTGAAAAAGCTACCCACGTCTATGGTGAAGACCAGTGGTTACCGGAAGAATCATTGACCGCGATGAAAAATTATATTGTCTCCATCAAGGGCCCGCTGACCACGCCTATTGGCGGCGGCATCCGCTCTCTGAATGTATCCATTAGACAACAGCTTGATTTATACGCCTGTGTACGACCGGTACGTTATTTCTCGGGTATAGAAACTCCTCTGAAGCACCCGGAAAATACCGATATGACAATCTATCGTGAAAATACCGAAGACATCTACGCCGGCATCGAATGGGAAGCAGGATCCGCCGAAGTTAAAAAAGTTATTAAGTTTTTTACCGAAGAAATGGGGATAACCAGTATTCGTTTCCCCGCCACTTCGGGCATTGGCGTCAAGCCGGTATCGTCGCAGGGAACCAAACGCCTGGTAGCCAAGGCGTTTCAGTATGCAGTTGACAATGATCGCAAGTCGGTGACCCTTGTTCACAAGGGCAATATCATGAAGTTTACCGAGGGTGCGTTCAGAAACTGGGGTTATGAGCTGGCCAAAGAAGCCTATGGCGCGGTCGAAATCAATGGTGGTCCGTGGTGTGAATTTAAAAACCCAAAAACAGGCAATACCATCCTGGTGAATGATGTCATTGCCGATAATTTCCTTCAACAAATCCTCTCACGTCCGACCGAATATGACGTGATTGCAACGCTTAATCTAAATGGTGATTACATCTCCGACGCTTTGGCCGCCCAGGTAGGCGGCATAGGCATAGCGCCGGGCGCCAATATCGCCGATACCGTGGGCGTATTCGAGGCGACACATGGAACCGCACCCAAATACACCGGTCAAAACAAGGTTAACCCTGGCTCGATAATACTTTCCGCAGAAATGATGCTTCGCTACATGGGCTGGACCGAAGCCGCCGACTTTATTATCAAGGGCATGGAAGGTGCAATTGGCGCCAAGCAGGTTACCTATGACCTGGCACGAAACGAACCCGGGGCCACAGAATTAAGCACTTCCGATTTTGGTGAAGCGGTTATTAGTCATATGGGCTGAGGCTGGCTCTATTGCAACACAATTCAGCCCTGTAGGATGGGTTGTACCTGTCCTATCGGCTCTAGCTGGATCGTTCTACGCGGTGCAATCCAGTATCCTCGACGATACGGGCGGCAATTTCTTCCACCGACATGGTAGTGGTATTTAGATAGGGTACCTTGTGATGGATATACATATCCTCCGCGGCGCGCAATTCATAGCGGCATTGATCGAGCGAAGAGTATCGGCTATTGGGCCGTCTTTCCTGCCGAATCTTGCACAATCGATTCGCCTCCGTGGTTAGTCCATACAATCGATTCATGTAGGGGCGAATGGGTTCTGGTAAGCGGTCTGAATCCATATCTTCTTCTGTAATCGGGTAGTTTGCCGCCTTCAGTCCAAATTGCAGCGCCAGATACAGACAACTGGGCGTTTTGCCTGTTCTCGATACACCGATCAGAATAATATCGGTTTCGTTATAGCTGCGGGTCTTACCGCCATCATCGTGAATCAGGGAAAAATCGATCGCGTCAATTCTGGACTCGTAAAGCGAAGGGTTAGAAATTCGGTGCGAACGATGCGCATGCGACGATTCTTCATCCAGAATTTTTTCCAGGCGCGGTAAAAAATCGGCCAGTGGGTCTAGTACCAGTGCTTTACTGCTGTCGATGATAATTTTTAAATCAAGATCGGCCATTGTCGAAATGACGATGGGCAAGCCATTTGATTCGTCCACAGTATGGTCAATTTCATCGATGACTTTTTTGGCTTTTTCCACGGTATCGATGAACGGAATCGTCTTCGTACGAAAACTAAGCCCAGGGAACTGCGCCAGCAAACTATGCCCCAGGGTTTCCGCGGTAATAGCGGTGCTATTGGAGAGGAAATAGACCAGTCTGGTATCGTCTTTCATATGCGCGGGAATGATAGCCAATAATCAGTCGCTTGACGATCAACAAATCTATCATCCCTGTCATATTGAATATGATAAAGTCTGCTTTTTATTGCTAAGCCGTTGGAGTTGGATAAAATCTGGCGGTTAATTAACCTCAAGAGAATCCTCGAATGTCGAAAAATACAGTGTCACTGGACCAACTGGGAATGGACGATGTACCACTGGTCGGCGGCAAAAATGCATCACTGGGCGAAATGATCTCAAACCTGGGAGACCTGGGTGTAGCCGTCCCCGGGGGATTTGCAACTACTGTCGATGCCTTTAACAACTTTCTTGAGCAAGCCGGACTCGTTGAAAAAATCCGCCAGGCACTCGATCAACTCGACACCGATGATGTCAAGGCGCTGGCCGAAACTGGCAGCCAGATCAGAAACTGGGTGATCGATTCCCCGCTACCGCAAGAATTCCAGGACGATATTACCAGGGCCTACGAGGCCATGGCCGTGAATGGTAAGCCCGCGACTGTCGCGGTGCGCTCATCCGCTACTGCCGAAGACCTGCCCGATGCCTCCTTTGCCGGTCAGCAGGAAACCTATTTGAACATCAAGGGTATCGACCAGATCTTACACGCGGTAAAACTGGTTTTTGCGTCTCTTTTTAATGATCGCGCAATATCTTATCGAGTACACCAGGGATTCAAGCATTCTGAAGTATCCCTGTCTGCCGGTATTCAACGGATGGTGCGCAGTGATCTTGCTGCCAGCGGTGTCATGTTCAGCATCGACACCGAGTCCGGCTTTGAAGATGTCGTTTTCATCACCAGCAGCTATGGATTGGGTGAGACTGTGGTTCAGGGCGCGGTTAATCCAGACGAGTTTTATGTTTATAAGAAAACCCTGGGTGTGGCCCCACGCAGTATCTTGCAGAAAAATCGGGGCAGTAAACTAATCAAAATGATCTATGCCGACGGTGATAGCCCGGAGCAGTCGATTAGAACGGTCGACGTCAACGCCGCTGATCAGAACCAGTTTTCTATTAATGATGAAGAAGTTACCGCACTCGCCCAAATGGCAGTAACGATTGAGAAACACTATGGTCGGCCAATGGACATCGAATGGGCCAAGGATGGTGAAAATGGGCAAATGTATATTGTTCAGGCGCGTCCGGAGACGGTTCAATCCCGCGCCGGCCAGGTCGTCGAACGCTTTATCCTCAAGCAAAAAGGCGAACCAATTGCCGAGGGCCGTGCGGTGGGTCACCGTATTGGCCAGGGAACTGTCAAAATTATTAATGATCTTTCGCAAATGGACTTGATCGAAGACGGCGATGTGCTGGTGACAGACATGACAGATCCCAACTGGGAGCCGATCATGAAAAGAGCCTCGGCGATCGTCACCAACCGCGGCGGCCGTACCTGCCATGCTGCAATCATTGCGCGGGAACTGGGAATTCCAGCCCTGGTCGGCACCAGTGATGGAACGCGGGTCCTGAGTCACGGTGAAGATGTCACCGTGTCCTGTTCCGAAGGTGATACTGGTTACGTGTACGCGGGCCTGCTCAAGTTTGAGCATCATCGGCACGAGCTATCGCAAATGCCTGAGATACCGGTGAAGATAATGATGAATATTGGAAACCCTGAACGCGCATTCAGTTTTTCCAGGCTGCCCCATTCGGGCATAGGTCTCGCCCGACTCGAATTCATTATTAATAATATGATTGGCATCCATCCGCGTGCCCTGCTCGAATTTGATTGCATGCATGCTTCACTGCAAGATGAAATTAATCAACGCATCGTCGGCTATGGTAGTCCAACCGAATATTTTGTCGAAAAACTGACCGAAGGTATTGCAACCCTGGTTGCCGCATTCGCACCGGAAA
>JBGUEB010000124.1:0-9722 GCA_041821565.1 Gammaproteobacteria bacterium
ATATTGTGCTGTGGGAGTTTCACAGTTGTAACCACCTGTCGGCACATCTGCCGCTGGTCAAAGAGCTACGTACCGGTGCTGGGTTTTTCTATTTTCTATCTGCTGATCGTAGTGAAGAACACGCGAAGCTATTTGCTCAAGCCGTCGATGAAGTGATGCGCGAGCACACTGGCGGAAACCGGCGTCTGGCGATTGATAAAATTGAGGTTTCCGGGTTACGCGCACTCGAAGCGCTCGGTGTGGAAACCTTCGAAGGGCAGGAAGTGACCGAAATCGCCCGTGTTGTTAAAGGACCCGACGAAATCAAGGCCCTGTATTGTGCCACCGCTACCTGCGAAGCTTCGATGCAAATTATGCAAAAGTCACTCTATGCCGGGCAGAGCGAAAATGATGTCTGGGCCGTATTGCACGCCGAAAATATCCGTCGCGGTGGTGAATGGATAGAAACCCGAATCTGTTCTTCGGGCCCACGAACCAACCCCTGGTTCCAGGAATCCGGACCGCGCATTATTAGCGATGGCGAATTACTCGCACTGGATACCGATCTGATCGGCCCCTACGGCATGTGCTGCGATATTTCCCGCACCTGGTTTTGTGGTGATGGCGACCCCAGTGCCGAACAGAAAAAATTGTACCAGGTTGCCTACGAGCACATCATGACCAACCGGGAACTACTCAAGCCTGGCATCAGTTTCCGCGAACTTACCGAGAAGGGTCTCCGCTTGCCAGAAGAATACAGGGAGCAACGCTACGGCGTGATGATGCATGGCGTTGGCTTATGTGATGAGTATCCAGCAATTTACTATCCCGAGGATCTTAAAGCTTACGGCTACGATGGCATTGTAGAAGCCGGCATGGTGTTTTGTGTCGAGGCGTATATTGGCGCTGTAGGCGGAAAAAATGGGGTCAAGTTAGAGGATCAGGTGGTTATTACCGAGGATGGGTATGAGCTGATGTCGAAGTATCCATTCGAGGAGAGATTGCTGGGTTAGGTTTTAGCTTTTATTCATTCTCCCAGAGGGAGCATCCAAAGGGTATTCGAAACCCCAATTGCCATCATACCAGGCTCGACCCCACTAGTGTCCGGAATAAATCAAGTTTGCTACGAATCTCGAAATAAAACCACTCGTCATCCCGGACCCCGATCCGGGATCCATTGAAATTAAATTATGAAATTAAATAAGCTATTGATAAATAGGCCTATTACGGTGCCAATATTAACTTCAGCGATTATTTATAATGGATACCGGCCTGCGCCGGCATGACGGATGAGATTTTTTGCGCTCGCGTTAAAATTAAGTCGATCTAAAGATCTGCAACCTGATAAACCAACTACATCGCCATTTCCGAGTATTTTTCAATAAACATTCCGGACAGCAGCGGGAACATGTCCGGTATGACGGGTAGTTTTATTATCGAGATTCGTAGCAAGCTTGAATTTTTTCGGACAGTAGCGAATTGGGTTAGATATCTGCTGCTCAAGCCGCTGAAAATAATTGTGGCGTTACTACCGAGGCACCCAGTGCGAGGCTGATATCCAGGCACATGTCAGTCTGGTTTAGTGTATACAGATGGAAATGGTCGACACCCTCGAGACTCAATCTTTCACAAAGCTCAACCGCAAGATCGAGAGACAATTGATATTGTGCTGCCGGGTGATTTGCAACCGAAGCAAACTTTGCCTCGAAGTGGGTCGGCACCGAGGCACCACAGCGTTCGCTAAAGGCCTTTACCTTGTGATAGTCGTGAATGGGCAAAATCCCTGGAATAATGGGTTTCTCGATACCGATACGTTGCGCCTGATCACGAAACCGCAGAAAGCAGTCCGCGTCAAAAAAATACTGGGTAATCGCCCGGTTCGCGCCGGCCTCCAGTTTGCATTTTAAATGCTGTAAATCGGATATCCTGGATTGTGCCTGTGGATGCACTTCCGGGTAGGCCGCAACGCTAATATCAACTTCATCCAGTTTTTGCAGGCTCATGACCAGTTCGACGGCGGAGTCATAGCCGTATGCCGGTTTCGCGCGAGTGTCGGTGGCAGCGTCACCGCGCAGGGCAACAATGCGCCGAATCCCGGAATCAAAAAATTGTTTCGCTACTTCATCTATTTGATGTGCGCTCGCATCAGCACAGGTCAGATGTGCCGCCACGGGAACCGGTGATTCCTGATGCATGGCGATTGCGGAATCGATACTAACCTTTTGGGCACTGCCGAGTGCGCCGTAAGTCATCGAGAAAAATAATGGACTGAGCCGCTCCAACTGTCCTACCGAACGCCATAATTTGCGCACCATGTTATCGTTCCTGGGGGGGAAGAATTCGTAGGAGAATCGTATCGTCTGTGCTGTGTTCATAAAATATCCCTGGTCAGTATTATTCTTTCTGCGCACTCAAAGGTGTATTGATCGCGTGTATTTTGCCCTGTTGCCGTGCCTGCCAGAATTTGACGGTTAAGGGTTCGCCAACCAGTTGTTCGGGGTCAGTGGTCACTCCGTAACCGCAAGCTTTGAAACACTGGCGAATCTCATCGTCGGAAAATCCGAGGCGGTGGTGTTTGAATTCGTTGCGAAGTTTTTCCTGAGTGTGGGCGGCAAAATCTACCAGAATCAGGCGTCCACCCGGGCACAGGACCCGTCCAGCCTCGCGTATTGCTTCGAGGGGGTCATCGCTATAGTGCAAAACCATGTGCAATATCGCGAGGTCAACACTGGCATCGTCGAATGGTAATCGATACATATCTCCCTTGCGCACATGGATATTTGAGAAACCACTACGTTCTATATTGCTACGTGCCAAAGCGAGCATGTCATTATTTAAATCGATACCAATGCCTCGGCTTACTTTTGGCGCCAATATTTCGAGCACACGCCCGGTACCGGTGCCAATATCGAGCAACTGGTTGACCGGATCATCGCCTACCAGCTCGATTAATTTATCTTCGACCTGCTGTTGCGGTACATATAACGAGCGAATCGTATCCCAGGATTCAGCCACGGTGGCAAAGTAATCCTGCGCCTTCTGCGCACGCGCATCGCGTACCTGTTGCAGGCGTGAAAAATCGCGATTCAAAGTCGTGTCCGAGTCAGGAATCAATTCCACCAGCGCCTGCGCTAATTGTGAAGCCGCCGCGCGTTCGGATAAACGGAAAAATACATGCGAACCCTCGGGCAGACGTTCTAGTAACCCCGCTTCAACCATCAATTTCAGGTGCTGCGATACGCGGGGCTGACTTTGGCCGAGAATCCGCACCAGTTCCGACACACTGAGTTCGCCGCGGGCACATAACGAAAGAATGCGTAGCCGGGTATGTTCGCCAGCGGCACGCAGTCCAACCAATAAAGTATCAAGATTTTGCATTTATTAAATATTATGATATAAAGATATCTTTATATGTTAATGCAATTCATAGGAAAGTCAAATAAATATGCCAAATACCTCTCACGATCTTTACCAGGCCCTGGAGCAGCGCATCCTGTTGCTGGACGGCGCGATGGGCACCATGATTCAGGCCCGGGAATTAAATGAATCGCATTTTCGCGGCGATCGTTTCGCCGACTGGCCAGTTGATTTACGCGGCAATAATGACCTGTTATCGCTAACCCAACCACAGATTATCACCGATATCCACCAGGCATTCCTTGATGCCGGTGCCGATATCGTCGAAACCAACAGTTTCAATTCGACTTCGATAGCGTTGTCCGATTACAACATGGAAGAACTCGCCGGGGAGCTTTGTGAAGTTTCTGCCCGACTCGCGCGCGAAGCCGTCGATCAGCAAAACAGGCGCACACCGCAGCAACCGCGTTGGGTCGCCGGTGTGCTAGGTCCGACCAACCGCACAGCGAGTCTTTCACCGGATGTCGACGACCCGGGATTTCGCAACATCGATTTTGATCAACTGGTCGATGCTTACGGCGAAGCCGCTCACGGGCTTATGCGGGGCGGCGTAGACCTGATTTTGATCGAAACCGTATTCGATACTCTGAATGCCAAGGCAGCCATTTTCGCGATCGAACAGGTTTTTGAAGAAACTGGACGACGTCTGCCGGTGATGATCTCCGGCACTATCACCGATGCTTCCGGTCGCACGCTCTCAGGGCAAACCACCGAGGCTTTCTGGCACTCGATCCGCCATGCCAAACCCATTTCAGTGGGCCTGAACTGTGCGCTCGGACCGCAACAACTACGACAATATATCGAGACCCTGTCGGGCATTAGCAATTGCTATGTCAGTGCTCATCCTAACGCGGGCCTGCCGAATGAATTTGGCGGCTACGATGAATCTCCCGAGAGCATGGCCGCGCATGTCGGCGAGTGGGCTTCGAGCGGCCTGGTTAATATCGTCGGCGGCTGCTGCGGCACCCGGCCGGAACACATTCGTGCGATGCGCGATGCGGTCAACGGCATCAGTCCTCGTGCACGCCAGACTATGGCGCCTGGATGCCGTCTTTCGGGTCTCGAGGCCTTTACCATTACCTCCGAGTCCCTGTTCGTTAATGTCGGCGAGCGAACCAATGTTACCGGCTCGGCGATATTCAAAGGGCTTATCGTCGAGGACGACTACGAGGCCGCGCTCGGTGTCGCGCGCCAACAGGTTGAAAATGGTGCACAGATTATCGACATCAACATGGATGAAGGTTTACTCGATTCACCGGCAGTAATGAAACATTTTTTAAACCTGATTGCGACCGAACCCGATATATGCAGGGTGCCGATCATGATCGATTCGTCGCGCTGGGATGTTATTGAAACCGGACTTAAGTGTGTACAGGGAAAATCCGTGGTTAATTCGATCAGCCTCAAGGCCGGCGAAGCCGAGTTTGTTCAACATGCGCGGCTTTGCCAGCGTTACGGCGCCGCGGTGGTAGTCATGGCCTTCGACGAACAGGGGCAGGCGGACAGCGTCGAGCAGCGCATCGAGATCTGTACGCGAGCTTACCGAATCCTGGTCGATCAACTCGGCTTCGAGGCCGAAGATATTATTTTCGATCCGAATATCTTTGCGATCGCCACCGGTATGCCCGAACACAACCATTTCGGCCTCGCATTTATCGAGGCAACACGCGCGATAAAGCAAAACCTGCCGGGTGCGCTGGTATCGGGCGGGTTGTCGAACGTTTCCTTTTCGTTTCGCGGTAACAACGCGGTACGCGAGGCGATTCATGCGGTGTTTCTTTATCACGCAATCAGGGCCGGCATGGATATGGGCATAGTCAACGCCGGGCAACTAGCGGTCTATGCCGATATTCCCAATACTCTGCGTAACGCGGTTGAAGATGTGGTATTGAATCGTGACGAAGCTGCCACGGAAAGATTGCTGACCATTGCCGAAGAGTACCGGGGTGAGCAAAAGACCAGTGCCAAAAGTACCCAGGAATGGCTTGGCTGGCCAGTCGAACAGCGCCTGCAGCATGCCCTCGTAAACGGTATCACCGACTATATTGAGGCCGATACCGCCGAGGCGCTGGAGTCGGCAGATACACCGATGGAGGTGATTGAGGGCCCGCTAATGGATGGCATGAATGTGGTCGGCGACATGTTTGCTGCCGGCCAGATGTTTCTACCCCAGGTAGTGAAGTCGGCGCGGGTGATGAAGAAGGCGGTGGCCTGGCTTGAGCCGTTTATTAAAGAACAGAAATCACGCTCGACCCGATCTGCGGGAAAGATAGTGTTGGCCACTGCCAAGGGCGATGTCCACGATATCGGCAAGAACATCGTCGCCGTAGTACTGCAATGTAATGGTTACGAAATCATCGACCTTGGCGTCATGGTGCCGGCGGAAAAAATATTCGAAGCCGCGCGTGAACATGACGCCGATATGATCGGCATATCCGGACTGATCACGCCCTCACTCGAAGAAATGAGCCATGTATCGAAGGAAATGCAGCGCCAGGGCTTTGAAATACCCCTGCTTATCGGTGGTGCTACCACGTCGAAGATGCATACCGCGGTGAAGATCGATCCGCATTACCAACAGCCAGTTGTATACGTCGCCGACGCCTCGCGATGTGTCGGGGTAGCAAGCCAGTTGTTGAGCGAGACTCGCCGAGGTCCGTTCCTCGCGGCGCTCGAACAGGAATACGATCACTATCGTGAACGCTTCCAGGCCAAGCTTGAAAAGCGCGAATTTTTAAACCTGGCCACGGCCCGCGCAAACCGGCTCGAAACCAACTGGAAAACCTATCAGCCGCCCCGGCCAAAACAGGCAGGTGTGCAAAGCCTGTCCAACTTTCCACTTGAAATCCTGGTCGAATATATCGACTGGACCCCGTTCTTTTCCACCTGGGAGTTACGTGCGAAATTTCCACGCGTGCTCGAACACGAACAATATGGTGAACAGGCGCGACAGCTTTATGATGATGCACAGGAGATGCTTGCCGAATTTATCGAATCGGGTGATGTCAGCGCTAACGCGGTATTCGGGCTGCTGCCGGCGAATAGCGTCGACCACGATGATATCGAAATCTACGCTGACGACCAACGCAACCAGGTATTGACACGCGTGACCGGACTGCGTCAGCAAACCGTCCACCCCAGTGAACGCCCTAATCTGTCACTGGCAGATTTTATCGCACCGCGTGACAGCGGGGTCGTCGACACGATAGGGGCATTTGCGGTAACAGCGGGTATTGGTCTCGACAAACTGGTACAGCAATACGAACAGGACCAGGACATTTATCGGGCGATGATGGCGAAGGCGCTTGCGGATCGGCTCGCCGAGGCCTTTGCCGAATACCTGCACGAATATGTGCGTAAGCAGGCCTGGGGTTATGCCTGCGACGAAACCCTGGATAAGGCAGCCCTGGTCAAGGAGCAATATCGCGGCATCCGCCCGGCACCAGGTTATCCGGCGAACCCGGATCACCGCCAGAAACAGGCGATCTGGGACCTCCTTGAAGTCGAAAAGACCAGCGGCATCAGCCTGACCGAGTCGCTCGCGATGTGGCCAGCCGCATCGGTTAGCGGTTGGTACTTTTCCCACCCAGATGCACAGTATTTCGGCGTCGGTAAGATCGCCGCGGACCAGTTGGTCGATTATGCACGCCGTGAAGGGGTCGATATCACCACGGCCGAGAGAAATCTCGCAGCTAATCTGGGCTATCTGCCGGAAGCAGGAACCACGGACTATGATGCTAGCAAGGTAAGGGCATTAGTGGCATAGAAACACTATTACCGGTGGCAGTTTACTTATTTAAGGAACCTCTGATTTAATTCGTAGATTACTGTCATTGCGACAGAAAAATGCTCCTGCGATTTCTGCATACATGCCATCCATGGCAATAAGCACAGCGCGGCAATCTCCAGGTGATTGATTCCAGGCCAGAAAGATTGCTTCGCTTCGCTCGCAATGACGGTAAAAGTTCTTTCCGGATTGGTGACCGCGCAGCGGGGATAGGTGCTCGCAATGACGTGTTCAATTTACTTTCCAACAATATAATTCGCTGTCTGTGTTATCCTGAAATTGTGGATATTTGCTCCACTTCGTAAGCCTGGGGGGGTAGCTTCTGTTGTGACCACAGACAGCGAATTTTATATAGCAGATTGGCAGATAGAGCCATCCAGCTGCCAGATTAGCCGGGCTGATAAATCGGTTAAACTGGAGCCGAAGGTAATGGATCTGCTGGTCTATATGTCGCAAAGGCCGGGCGAAGTGTTAACGCGAGAGGAAATGGAGGAAAATGTCTGGCAGGGAATGGTCATAGGTTACGACGCGCTAACCAATGCAATCATAAAACTACGCAAGGCATTCGACGATAGTGCCCGCAATCCGACTATAATTGAAACCCTCCCAAAGAAAGGTTACCGGCTGATCGCCGAATTGAGTTTTCCCGAATCCTCGGACAACTCAGTCCGTCACCAGAACATCGAGCGAAAACTGACCGCGATCCTGTATGCCGATGTCGTCGGCTATAGTCGTCTGACCGAGCAGGACGAGGAGGGCACCCACCAGCTTGTGAGTGCTTATCTCGATGCTATAAGCCAGGCTATCGTGCATCACAATGGCAATGTCGTGCATTACGCGGGCGATGCCGTACTGGCTGATTTTGCTACCGTAATCGATGCGGTAAGCTGTGCGGCAGATATCCAGCGCGATCTCGCTGCCCGCAACGCACGGCAGGCAGCCGATCAGGTCGTACAGTTTCGGATCGGAATCAATTTAGGCGATGTCATCGTCGATCGCGATGACATCTATGGCGAAGGGGTCAACGTTGCCGCAAGACTAGAAAGCCTCGCCGATCCCGGGGGCATTTGTATTTCCGAATCGGTACGCAGTACGGTGGGACACAAATTGCCGTTTTCTTATGAATTTCTCGGCGAACAAATGGTAAAAAATATCGCCGAACCGATTCGTGCGTATCGTGTCCTTCTTTCCCCCGAAGCTGGAAAGGCAATACCCCAAAAAGTCATGCATCGGTGGCGCACATTATTGGGGATCATTTTACTGGTTGTCGTGGTTATCTCAGCTACCTGGATTGTGCGTGATATGTGGTTAATCGTGCCGCCGGTGGTAGGACCTGCCGCACCAGCACTCCCGGACAAGCCGTCGATCGCGGTGCTGCCGTTTGTCAATACTGGCAACGAGGCCGAGCATGCATATTTTAGTGATGGTATAACCGACGATCTGATTACAGACTTGTCCAATATATCGGGGTTATTCGTGATCTCAAGAAACTCCACGTTTCGATATAAAGGTCGGGCGGTTGATGCCAAGCAGGTGGCCAGTACCTTAGGGGTGCGTTACCTTCTCGAGGGTAGTGTAAGGCGAAGTGGTGATCGGGTGCGTATTAATACGCAACTCATCGATGGTACTACGGGGGGGCAAATCTGGGCCAGGCGATACGACGGTTCTCTACAGAACGTATTTGAGTTGCAGGACCAGGTGACTACGCAAATTATTACAGCATTAGCACTGCAATTGACTCCACGAGATGAAGCCCAAAGAGCGATATTCGAGACCACGAATGTTGCGGCATACGATGAATTTTTAAAAGGCTGGGAGCAGTACAGGCATTTTACCCGGGAAAGCTTCTCCCGGGCAGAGATGCATTTTCGTAATGTGCTCGAGCTCGACCCTAATTACTCCCGAGCCCACGCTGCCTTAGCACTAGTATATTGGCAAACCTCACAAAATAAGTGGCATGAAAACCGTGGTACGACACAAACCGGCTGGGCACGTGCTCGCCTCGAGCTCGATAAATCAATGGCTAACCCCACACCCCTGGCGCATAGCCTGATGTCGGCGATGTTTTTATATAACCGCCGCTATGAAGAGGCAATCACCGAGGCTCAACGGGCAATTGATTTAAATACCAACAACCCCGCAGGTTATCTGGCACTGGCAAATGCCATGGGATTTGCGGGCCAATCGATAGGAGCGGTCGAGGTGGTAAAAAAGGCGATTCGTCTGGACCCAAATTACTCGGCACCGTACCTGTCTGTACTAGGCCGTGTCCAGTATGATTTAGGGGATTTCGACGAAGCGATAGACAATTTGGAGCGATCGGTTTTAGGGAATCCCAGAGACCGAAAGCCATTGATTACCCTTATTGCAGCCTACGGACAACTCGGCCAGTTAGATAAAGCCGTCTCTGCATTCGATCAGCTGAACAACCAGTTACAAACCGAAAACAAACGAACACTAACAATCGACTGGATAAAATACCTTTTCCCTTATCGTGAGAAGCTTGTTCGTGAGCACTTACTCGAGGGATTAAGAAAAG
>JBGUEB010000125.1:0-9648 GCA_041821565.1 Gammaproteobacteria bacterium
CTTTAACGCCTGCGGCAGTATAATAAAGGTCATAGACTTCCAGTAAGTCAGGCCCAGCGCCTCGGCGCCCTCGTATTGCCCCTTGGGAATAGCCTGCAGACCACCGCGCACGGTTTCAGCCATATAAGCCGCGGAAAACAACATGACACCGACCAGCGCCCGGATCAATTTGTCAAAATTCACGCCTTCCGGCAGAAACAATGGAAACATGACCGAAGACATAAACAATACCGTAATCAAGGGTACACCGCGCCAGAGTTCGATAAACCCGGTACAGAAGGCACTCACCGCCGGCATTTTTGAACGACGCCCGAGGGCAAGCAACAGGCCTATCGGAAAAGACCCGACGATACCAACGATGGCGATGATCAGTGTCAGCGACAAACCACCCCACATCGGCGTTTCAACTTCTACCAGGCCGAAAGAACCACCCGCCAGCAGGAAAAAACCGATCACCGGGAAGACGAACAGAATGAATGCACCGAGCCACGCCTTGTGTCGGAAGCTATCGATAAACATTGGCACCATTAGCACCACTAACAAAATAAAAGTGCTATCGACCCGCCATCTTTCTTCGAGCGGATAAAAACCATACATGAACTGGCCTAAGCGCACATTGATAAAGACCCAGCAGGCGCCTCCACTGTCACAGGCCTCGCGGCTATCGCCACTGAAGTCTGCATTTATCAGGGTCCAGGAGATCGCAGGTGGCACCAACATATAAATTACATAAATTGCGAAAATCGTCAGCAACGTATTGGTAGTACTGGAAAACAGGTTGCTTCTAAGCCATCCGACGACACCAACCGTGCTCGGCGGTGGCGGCAGGTCCGGATGCGATCCAGCTAAATATTGCGTTTCAGAAGTCATACGTTCTATCTCTCTACCAGGGCCATTCTGGAGTTATACCAGTTCATCATCGCCGAGATTCCGAGCGAAATTGACAGGTATACAGCCATCGTCACGGAAATAATTTCTACCGCCTGCCCGGTCTGATTGAGTACGGTCCCGGTAAATACCGAAACCAGTTCTGGGTAGGCAATCGCAGTCGCCAACGACGAGTTTTTGGTCAAATTAAGATACTGACTCGACAGTGGCGGAATGATCACGCGCAGCGCCTGGGGCAAAATCACCAGGCGTAAAGTCGGTGCGGCCTTGATTCCCAGTGCATGCGCCGCTTCGGTTTGACCATGATCGACGGCCTGGATGCCGGCACGTACTATCTCGGCAATAAACGACGCCGTGTATATCGATAACGACAGCCATAACGCCACAAACTCGGGAATAATGACCGTGCCGCCAACAAAATTGAAGCCTTTCAGTGCGGGTATTTCCCAGCTCAATGGAAAACCGGTGACTATCATTGCCAGTAACGGCAATCCAACCAATAATCCGATTGAAGCATAAACCGTGTGGAATTGCTGACCTGTCTCGTCCTGCCTTTTATGCGCCCAGCGAGCCATTATCACGACGCCAATAATTGCAATAACAAGCGCCGAAATGACCAACGAGAAGCCGTCTTCATAAATAGATGAGGGCATATAAATACCCCGGTTATTAATGAACACGCCATCCGCGAAGTTGACACTATTCTTGGGTGCCGGCAGTGCTCTTAATACCGCGAAATACCAGAAGAAAATCTGTAGCAGCAGCGGGATATTTCTGAATGTCTCGATGTAAACCATGGCCATACGCGCTACCAGCCAGTTCTTCGATAAGCGCGCGATACCAACGATAACGCCGATAATAGTAGCCGCGACGATGCCGCAAAAAGCCACTAACATCGTATTGAGCAGGCCGACAGCGAAGGCGCGTCCGTAAGAAGAAGCCTCGTTGTAATCAATCAGGTGGGTAATGATTCCGAAACCAGCGGTGGTTCCAAGAAAACCGAATCCGGTGGCGATACCCTGTCGCTCCAGGTTATCGGCAGTATTTCCAAAAATATACATGCCGGAGAGTACAACCGCGATCAGCAATACCGCCTGGAAAAAAATACTTCTTACCTTCGGGTCATTCCACGGTTTTGTGGTTGAAGCTGGGGGTCCTGCTGATTCTTCTTTATTCACGATTTCTTCTCTGTCACGTTAAAGGCCCGGCGGGTCAGGCTATAAATACCCGGGCACAAGATCCGCGGGTTTTTCAGAGCTCTATAACGCAAACGTCCTGCCTGGGGCAGGACGTTTGCTTCGATAGATTAGCGAATAGGTGGTGCGTATTGAATTCCGCCTTTGCTCCACAGCTCGTTCACACCGCGTGCGATATTCAATGGATCAACAGACAGGTGGCGTGCAAATGACTCACCGTAGTTACCAACCTGGGAAATGATGTTTCCACACCATGTCGGGCTAACGCCGAGGTTTTCACCGAAGCTGCCTTCCTGGCCAAGAAGCCGTTTGACCGATGGGTCTCCACCGCTCATCTTGCTTTTTACATTCATCTTGGTAATGCCCATTTCCTCGGCATTGATCATGCAGAACAAGGACCACTTGACCAGATTAAACCACTGGTCGTCACCTTGTCTTACCACAGGGCCAAGTGGCTCTTTCGAGATTACTTCTGGCAATACTTTATGCGCCGACACATCTTTCAACTTGATGCGCTGTGCATACAGTCCGGATTGGTCAGTGGTATACACGTCACAGCGTCCTGAATCGTAGGCCGCTACAACTTCGTCTGATTTTTCGTAAGCAACCACGGTGTAGTCCATGTTGTTACCCCGGAAATAGTCAGCAACGTTCAGCTCGGTAGTAGTTCCTGTTTGGGTACAAATGGCTGCGCCACTCAGTTCTAACGCAGAGTTTACCCCAAGGTCATTGCGCACCATGAAGCCCTGACCATCGTAATAGTTAACACCGGCAAAGTTTAGGCCGAGCGCAGTATCACGAGTTGCTGTCCAGGTAGTGTTACGCGAAAGCACGTCGATTTCACCGGACTGTAGCGCGGTAAAACGTTCCTTGGATGACAGTGGTGTGTACTTGACAGCCTCGGAGTCGTTGAATATAGCGGCAGCAATTGCACGGCAGACGTCAACATCAACACCAGACCAGTTACCCTTGTCGTCAAAATTGGAAAAACCTGGCAAACCTTGCGATACGCCGCATTGGACATGCCCCTTGCCTATAACATCATCTAGCGTGGTTGCAGAAGCAGTATTGGCTGAAATTGCCATTACAGACCCCAGCAATACTGTTGAAGTAACTTTATTCATTTAAATCTCCTCGGTAACGGATTGTTTATTATTGATGAATATAAATATTGATAAGTCTAAACTGTCGTTTTTATAGCGACTGCAGGGAACCATAATCACTTCAGGGAGCAATTGCAAGTCTAAAATCTGAATTCAAATCCAATCGACACGGATACTGATTTAGATAACATTAATATCATCGTCTATGCAGTAAACACTGGGATCGATTGCCCGAGAGAAACCATTGATTGATTTCGGGCATAACATAAATGCGGCGAGCAACGGAATCAGAACTGATTCCCCGATTTTTACCAGGGTTCCTTTAATTAGCCGATACTCTGGAATATTCGAAAATTATTGATTTAAGACCGCTGGCATCATCCATTGACACCGGATTGCCGAGGTAAAACCCCTGTGCAAAATCGACACCGAGGAACTTTAATGCCTGGATTATGAATTCACTATCGGCGCATTCGGCAATCGTCCTGATACCAAGCAGGTGACCCATGGTGTTAATCGATTCAACCATTGCTTTGTCAATTGCATCCTCGGAAATATCCCGTACCAGGTTGCCATCTATTTTTATGAAATCAATTTTAAGGTTTTTAATTAAACTAAAATTCGACAATCCGCTGCCAAAGTTATCCAACGCAAAGCTACAGCCTAAATCGCCCAGCTGTTTTATCAGTTGACTAATACTGGAAAAATTATTGGTTAACACGGTCTCATTAACTTCAAAACAGATTTGATGCGGTAACACGACTGATTTGTCCAGCATCTGCACTACATATTCGCTAAATGAATCGTCGGCGATTGAACTGGCTGACAGATTTAGACTTAAAACCAGGTTCGGGTTCTGCATGAACAGGTGTGCATAATCGCCAAAAACCTTGTCGATCACCCAGCGGTCGATCTGCCGCATTAAACCAAACCGGTCTGCAGCCGGAAGAAACGAACCCGGCAAAATATAGTTACCTGACTGATCAAGCATTCTCAGTAAAACCTCGGCGCGCATATGATTTCCATTTTGCACAGGGTCGAGCGGCTTGATTGGCTGGTAAAATAACTGGAATTGTTCTTTCTCTATCGCTTCGCGCAAATCTGAATTCTGCAAAATCTCACCATGCTGCTGGGCCAGATCGGCGTCAATAGCATCGTAGACATGCGCCCTTCCCCGCCCCAGATCTTTAGCTGAATAGCAGGCCTGGTCAGCCTGGGTCATGAGTTCGGCGGTAGAGGTCGATTCGGCTGTAATCGGCACGATACCGATGCTAACCCCAACCTGGTAAGTCTTGCCTTCCCAGCTAAACCGATACTCTCGAATCACGTCAATCAGTATTTTTGCAACCCTGGTAGCCTTGCTCAGGGGACAATTTTCCAGCAAGACACTGAATTCATCACCTCCTAGTCTGCCGAGGGTATCGCGGCCTCTTAACTGGTTGGCAAGCAGCGCACAGACCTGCTTAAGCAACTCGTCTCCCGCCGTATGGCCCGCCGCATCATTTACCACCTTGAACTGATCGAGATCCAGGTACAATAGTGCATGGGTATTTTCATACTCTTTGGTGCTTTGCAGGGCTTTCTTTAATCGTTGTTCAAATTCAGACCGATTGACCAGGCCGGTTAACGGGTCATGAGTGGCTTTGTGCACCATCAGTTTTTGCAAACGGTGCGAGTCGGTTACATCTTTAAATACCAGCACTACACCAATGCAATCACCGCTTGAATCTAACATCGGGCCGGCAGAACCCTGTATTGAATAGCGTTCACCATTTCTGGAAATCAGCACATTATCCGATTTGGGCGCAATAATTCTTTTCTCCGACAGACATCGCAGAGCCGGATCGGGGACTACCAGCCCCGTATTTTCATCTTCGAGATGCAAGACTGCTTCCAGAGACATTCCCATGACCTGGTGAAAACGCCAGCCGGTTAAAGTCTCCGCCACCGGATTCATGTAATCGATACAACCAGAGCTGTCTGTGGTTATTACCGCGTCACCGATCGAATGCAATGTAATCTGTGCCTTCTCTTTCGCGCTTAGCACGTCGCTGGCTGCAAGCCGACGTTCCAGCTCGGCCGCGGCCCTGGCAGCGAAGAGTTTTATAATATCCAGCTTATCCTTGCCCAGGCCTAATGCAGAACGGTGCATTCCGGCCAGTAATCCAACAGCATTACCCGATGAATCAAGCAGCCTGATCGCGAAAAACCCGGCAACTGGAAAACGTTGATTGAGTAAACTTGCTTCCGGGTAAAGCTTACTCGCCGAGGTCTCCAGGTAACACAGTCCGGTAATATCGTCGCAAGGACTATTCAGCACCGAAACGACTCGATTCATGATATAGCTACCGTCACACCAGTAGGCAAGCGTGCGGTAAATACCCGATTCCTGGTCTTCACAACTGGCCAGCAGCACCGAGTCTATCGTCAGAAATTGAGACAATTCCCGGGCCAGGGAATAGAAAAAGGTCTCCCCGGTAGATCCAAAGGTATTTTCGATTAGAAATTCGAGTTGACTAGTTTCGGGTTCGATCGTTTTTGACACGGGGTCCGGTACTACTGACAATTTTTGCCAGCTTAATAATGCCACCAGGGTTAAAACTATGCTGGCGCCTGCGACCAAAAACAATTCAAGCATATATTGCGAGGAGTCCTTCTTATTACTAATTAGTATAGATGAGATTTTATCGATTTGTTGACCAGGGCCACGCCAACCGGGGTTTGTTATCATTATTCAGACGAGCGGTCATTTGTGGCAAGATTCAGCACAATTTAGGACTTAAATACTTGCAACAAAACCTGGCTTTGCCTAACCTACTCGACTCCCTAATTAATTCTGATCGGACAATGGCTACAAAAAAATCTAACACTGGTAAATCCAACATTCGGAAATTTTCTTCACAGGTTGTCGATGGCGTCGAACGCGCCCCTAGCCGTTCGATGCTGCGCGCGGTTGGCTTTGATGATGGTGACTTCAAAAAGCCCCAGATTGGTATCGCCTCTACCTGGAGCATGGTCACTCCCTGCAATATGCATATCGATCAACTCGCACTGAAAGCTGCCGAAGGCGCCAATGCCGCGCACGCAAAAGCGGTGGTATTCAATACGATTACCATTTCCGATGGCATTTCGATGGGTACCGAGGGCATGAAATACTCACTCGTATCAAGAGAAATTATCGCCGATTCGATCGAAGCAGTGGCTGGTTGTCAGGGCTTCGACGCGCTCGTAACCATTGGCGGATGCGACAAAAACATGCCGGGCTGCCTGATGGGGATGGCGCGGCTTAACCGGCCATCGGTATTTGTCTACGGCGGCACCATCATGCCGGGTTGTCATAAGGGCCAAAACACCGATGTCGTCAGTGTATTTGAAGCCGTCGGCAAACAGGCACAACACAAGATCAGCAAGAAAGAACTCAAACAAATCGAGTGCACCGCAATCCCCGGACCAGGCTCCTGTAGCGGCATGTATACAGCCAATACCATGGCATCCGCAATTGAAGCACTGGGTATGAGTTTACCCAACAGTTCAGCACAGGCGGCGATATCCGACGACAAGACAAAAGACTGTTTTGAGGCGGGCAAAGCAGCGATGCGCCTGTTGAAATCGAATATCCGTCCCAGCGATATCATGACAAAAAAGGCTTTTGAAAATGCAATAACCATAGTAATAGCACTCGGCGGCTCAACCAACGCGGTGCTGCATCTACTGGCGATGGCATCGGCCATTGGTGTCAGGCTAAAGCTTGATGACTTCACCCGGGTTGGTAAGCGCGTACCGGTACTCGCAGACCTGCGTCCCAGCGGCAAGGCGATGATGTCTGAGTTGATCGAAATCGGTGGTATCCAGCCACTCATGAAAATGCTGCTCGACGCCGGACTGCTACACGGTGATTGCCTCACCGTCACCGGCAAAACCCTGGCGCAGAACCTGGCAAAAGTTAAACCCTATCCGAAAAGCCAGGACATAATTCACGCCCTCGACAATCCGATCAAGAAGAATAGCCACCTCGTAATTTTGCATGGCAATCTCGCACCGCAAGGCTCGGTTGCCAAGATTTCCGGCAAGGAAGGTCTACATTTCTCTGGCAAGGCGAGAATTTTCTCCTCTGAAGAACAGGCCCTGAAAAAGATTCTAGACGGTACCGTGAAAAAAGGCGACGTCATTGTCGTACGCTACGAGGGTCCGATTGGTGGTCCCGGTATGCGCGAAATGCTATCGCCCACTTCTGCCATCATGGGCAAGGGATTGGGTAAGGACGTTGCTTTTATAACCGATGGCCGGTTTTCTGGCGGGTCACACGGATTTGTAGTTGGTCATGTTACGCCCGAGGCAGCCGTCGGTGGCCCAATCGCATTATTGAAAAACGGCGATATCATCACCATAGACGCCGAGAAGCGACAGGTGAATGTCAAACTCAGCGATGCCGAATTACGCAAACGCGCAAAGGCCTGGAAAGCACCCAAAACTCGCTATAAGCGTGGTGTGCTTGCCAAGTATGCGCGCCTGGTGAGCTCTGCCTCGGAAGGCGCGGTTACAGATATTCTCGACTAGAGAGCATATATTTTGCTCATGAATACTGGCTTGCCAGGCACAGTCGAAATGATCAGGCAGCTAATTGCAACACCTTCGGTTAGCTGTTTTCATGCCCATCTCGATATGAGTAACCGTGCGGTAATCGACCTGCTCGCTAACTGGATGGAAAGCCGCGGATTCGACGTCGAAATGCAAACTGTCAATGAATCCAAGTTTAACCTGGTCGCGCGCGCGGGTTCAGGGTCCGATGGACTGGTATTATCGGGTCATACCGACACGGTTCCCTGCAACGCGGACCTATGGCAAAGCGACCCATTTCAACTCGAGGAAAAAGATAATCGACTCTACGGCCTGGGCAGTTGCGACATGAAGAGTTTCCTCGCGCTGGCATTGAGCGCGAGCACGAAATTTGATTTTAGCAAGCTCAAACGACCACTGACTATTGTTGCGACCGCGGATGAGGAATCTACCATGGGCGGCGCAAAATTAATTGCCGACAACGGTAAAAAACTCGGCCGCTATTGCATCATCGGCGAACCAACCAGCCTGCAGCCGATTCGTCAGCACAAGGGCGTGTTATCCCTGGTGATAGATTTCAACGGCCAGTCAGGGCACGCCAGTGATCCCTCGCTCGGCAACAGCGCGCTCGAAGGCATGCACGAATTCATCGGTGAGTTACTTAAATACCGCGAAGGCCTGCAAAAACAATACCAGGATCCGGCCTTCGTAATCCCGACACCAACCATGAACCTCGGACATATTCATGGTGGCGACAATTCCAATCGTATTTGCGGGGACTGTGAGTTATTGATTGATATTCGCTATCTACCCGGCATGTCGATTGAAACCCTGCATAACGATATCGAGGAAATTGCCGATGCCGTCAGCGCTCGACGAGGTCTTACCAGTAGCTGTCAAATTATCGGTGATTCAACCCCGGCAATGGACACTTCCGCGGCGAGTGAAATCGCCGAGTACCTGAAGGTCTATACCGGAAAACCGGCAAGCAGTGTGGCCTTCGGTACCGAGGCACCCTATTTTAATCGAATGCAAACCGAGACCATCGTCATCGGCCCGGGGTCTATCAACCAGGCACACCAACCCGATGAATTCCTGCCCATCGATCAAATCGATCCCACCATCGACATGCTCGAACAACTGATCCAGCGTTTTTGCATTCAGGCGTGAAGATAGTCGCGGACGAAAATATTCCGCGGGTGCGGGAGGCCTTTAAGGACCTGGGAGAAGTGATTTTACTGCCAGGCCGCCAAATCGAACGCCAGCATTTGCTTGATTGCCAGTGCCTGCTGGTGCGCACAGTCACCGCTATCGATAAAAACCTTTTGCAGGACACGCCTGTCGAATTTGTCGGTACCGCGACCATTGGTACCGATCATGTTGATCTCGAGTATTTAAAAAACAGTAATATCGCCTTTAGTAATGCAGCCGGATGCAATGCCGAGGCGGCTTCGGAATACGTCATTAGCGGCCTGTTTGCACTCTCTGAACGCAAGGGCTTTAATCCATTTGATCTGAAGGCGGGGATCATCGGTTACGGCAACGTTGGTTCACGTGTGCATCGGAAGCTGCAGGCGCTTGGCATCGAAACCCTGCTCAACGATCCTCCATTGGAAGAAACCCTGACTTCCGCTCAATCCTTCGTTGACCTGGACACAATAATCTCGGAGTGCAATTTCATTACCCTGCACGTGCCGCTAACCCGCACAGGCAAACACCCGACCTATCATTTACTCGATCAGCTGCGACTGCATAAACTGACAAAAGATTGTCTGCTGGTGAATGCGGCGCGAGGGCCTGTCGTCGACAACCAGGCGTTGTTAAAGACGCTGGAATCCCGACCAGACCTGGTCGTGTTTCTCGATACCTGGGAAAATGAGCCCGATATATCGCGTGAACTGCTC
>JBGUEB010000126.1:0-9633 GCA_041821565.1 Gammaproteobacteria bacterium
CTGAGTTACGCCGCCACATTAATTCCCGAGGTTGGCGACAACCCGGTGGCTATCGATGATGCGATGAAGCTTGGCTACAACTGGATTAAAGGTCCTTTCGAATTAATCGATGAAATTGGCGTCGACTACTTCATAAGCAGGCTCGAGGCGGATCAAATGTCCGTGCCAGCCTTTCTTGCCGAAGCCGCGGGCTCGAGTTTCTATCGGGTTGACGCGGGTCAACTGCAGTCACGATTGATCGGTAATCGCTGGCAGACGATAAAACGGGCCCCGGGTATTATTCGTTTCAACGAAAAAAGACAGACCATGAAACCCCGCAATAGCTGCGCAGTCGCGGGCTGGTACGATCTAGATGGCATTGCCCTGGTCGAATTTCACAGCAAGGCAAACGCGCTCGATACCGACTCGATGGCGATACTCGATGATGCCATCGATCAAGTCGAGTCGCAGAATTTGCGCGGTTTAATTGTGCACAACGATGCACAACATTTTTCCTGCGGGGTTAACTTGCAGGTAGTTCGTAATTTTTTCAGGCGCGACGATATGGATGGGCTCGATGCGTTTCTCGCCCACTTCCAAAGCGTCGTGCAGCGCATGGCTAATGTGCAGTTTCCAGTCGTTGCTGCACCGGCAGGATTGTCCATCGGTGGCGGCTTCGAAGTGGTATTGCACGCAAAACAGGTTATCTGCCACGCTAACTCGACCATGGGTCTGGTTGAATCACTGGTTGGTGTGGTTCCCGGCGGTGGTGGCTGCAAGGAAACCCTGTATCGGTGGATTGATTTGCTCGAATGCGACGACGATATTACGCCTGCCTGCTGGAAGGCATTCATGAACCTGGGCTACGGCAAAACTTCAACTTCGCCTATCATCGCCAAAAAGCAGGCCATGTTGCGGCCAAATGACCGCTTCATCATCAATCGTGATCGAATGCTGTCTGCCGCAATTGACGCCATCGAAAACCCTTCTGCGCAGCTAGCCTTCAATCGCCCTGACCTGGTCATGCCCGGCAGACCGGTGTTTGAAGAAATGCGCGAATGGCTGCTCAAGTCACGAGATAAAGGCATCTTCATGCCACACGATGTCAATGTCGGTACCGAAATGGCGCGTATCGTCACCGGTGGTGATGTCGATCCCGGCACCCTTCGCAGCGAACAGGATTTTTATGACGCCGAGCGTCGTTCCTTTCTGACGCTGATTGCGACCGAGGCAACACGGAATCGCATCGACTCCATGCTCGATGCCGGTTCGCCCATTAGAAATTAGCACTATAGAAGTAAATCAATGACTATCGAATACGATCAATTACCACAAAATTCGGCAAATTTTGTCGCCCTGACACCATTATCGTTTCTCCAGCGCAGCGCCGATATTTATCCACAACGTGAAGCCCTGATTTACAACGAGCGCCGCTACAACTGGTCGCAGCTACGTTCACGCTGCACTCGGATCGCATCGAGTCTGGCCGCACGCGGCATCGGTAAAAACGATACCGTATCCGTATTTGCGTTTAACACGCCGGAGATATTTGAAAGCCATTTCTCGATACCGATGGCAGGGGCTGTACTCAATACGATTAACACCCGCCTCGATGCGGCCACGGTTGCCTATATCATCGACCATGCTGAATCGAAATTATTTATATGCGACCGCCAGCTCTGGCCCGTAGTCGAGCAGGCCCTTGAAACCACCGAGTTAAAACCCGAAATCGTCATCATCGACGATGCCGATGCGACCGAAAAACCCAACTTACCCGACAATATCGAGTACAGCTTGTACGAAGACCTGGTAGACCGTGGTGATGATACTTTCGCCTGGCACCCTCCCGAAGATGAATGGCAGGCACTGTCACTCAACTATACCTCGGGTACTACCGGTCGGCCCAGGGGCGTGGTTTATCATCACCGTGGCTCCTACCTGATGACCATGGGCACCGTTATATCCTGGGGTCTGCCACCACATCCTCGTTACCTATATACCGTACCGATGTTTCACTGTAACGGTTGGGGGCATGCCTGGACCATGGCCGCGGTCGCAGGCACGGTGGTCTGTATACGCGCGTTTAGCCCGAAGTTGTTATTCGATCTGGTTGAAGAACACGAAATCACCCATTTTGGTGGCGCACCGGTGATTCTCAATATGCTCGCCAACGCACCCAAAGCGGACCAAAAACGCTTCGACCGCACTATCCAGGTCATGACCGCGGGTGCGCCGCCGCCGGCGAAAGTGCTCGAAAGCATGGGCCAGTTTGGATTCGAGATCATGCACGTCTACGGTCTAACCGAAAGTTACGGCCACATTTTGCAGTCGGCTGCACAGGATAGCTGGCATGCGCAAAGTATCGAGAAACAGGCCGAATTAAAGGCACGCCAGGGCGTTCGCTTCGCGATGACCGAGGCCGTCGACGTGATTAGTACCGAAACCGGAGAATCAGTGCCCTGGGACGCGGAAACCATCGGTGAAATCGTGATTCGGGGTAACACCACGATGAAAGGTTATCTAAAAGACCCGGACGCCACCACCAACGCATTTAAACATGGCTGGTTTTTCAGTGGCGATCTCGCGGTGATTTATGAAGATGGTTATATCCAGGTCAAGGATCGCGCCAAGGACATTATTATTTCAGGCGGTGAGAACATCTCTTCGATCGAGGTCGAAAACGTGCTCTACAGGCATATCGCAGTCGGCGAAGCAGCCGTGGTCGCCATGCCGGATGAAAAATGGGGTGAAGTGCCCTGCGCCTTTGTCGAGCTGAAAACCGATGCCGAGGCCAGTGAAGACGATCTTATCGAGTTTTGTCGTAGTAATATGGCAGGCTTTAAAAGACCCAAAAGAATCGTGTTCGGCGAACTGCCGAAAACCGCCACCGGCAAAATTCAGAAGAACCTGTTACGCAACACGGCTAAGACACTAACATAGCTTCCAAGTTTGGTTTTAGCATTGTTGAGAGGGGTCGAAAGCTAGCTCGGGTGAAAACCCATAAAACCGTATTTTTCAGGGATGAAACGGTCCGGCGTCCCGGATCCGAGCCCCCAGGGAAGGGACGGTCCGACGCATCGGTACGGCGTGTATTGTGGGTTTTCACCCGAGTTTGCTCCCTAAAGTTGTGCAAAGTGAGGAACCGCTTTGAGCCCGAGACATGAATCGGTAACACCTGCCTGAGACACGCCGTAAACCCTTCCCTGGGGGCTCGACACCCGCATCCATGCGGGTAACGGTCTCAGGCAGGTGTTCCCAACCCATGTCTCTACGAGTTAACAGGATGGTTCTGATAATGTGTTATGGACCATCGATCATCCATTGAATTGCTCCCACATCTCATATAATGTTAGTGGCTTTGAGAACAGAAGCTTTCTTTTCAGGATTAGCAATGAATCAAGATATCTCACCTCTGGAACTTCGTAAAAAGATTCGCAGTGGTGAATTCACCGGCAACACTTCTGGTTATTCCAAGGGTTATGTACAGGGTAACCTGTGTATCCTGCCGGCCGACTGGGCCAATGATTTTCTGCAATTCTGCCAGCTCAATCCAAAGCCCTGCCCTTTGATTGGGCTTGCTTCGAAACCGGGTGATTTCAACATCGCGAAACTGGGCGCAGACCTTGATATCCGTACTGATATACCCAGTTATAGAATATTTAAAGATGGTGAATTTCAGCAGGAAGTGAATGATATCAGCGACTACTGGCGCGACGATCTGGTCAGTTTTGTGCTCGGCTGTTCGTTTTCGTTCGAAGAAGCGCTAATCGCCGATGGCCTCGAAATTCGTAACGTCTCTGAGGCTGTGAACGTGCCAATGTACCGTACCAGTATCGACTGTGCAGAAGCAGGACGCTTCAGCGGAAAAATGGTGGTCAGCATGCGTCCGATGTTACCTGCGCACGCGATACGGGCGATCCAGATTTGTACGCGATTTCCTTCCGTACACGGTGCTCCGATTCATTTTGGCGATCCAGATTTAATCGGTATAAATGATATCAATAAGCCTGAATTTGGAGATGCGGTAAGCATCAGGGAAAACGAGGTGCCAGTATTCTGGGCCTGCGGTGTAACACCCCAGGTCGCGCTGGAACAGGCCAAACCACCTTTTTGTATTACGCATTCCCCCGGCTGTATGTTGGTCACCGATTTACCCAACAGCCAGCTGGCGATAATGTAAAAGCGAGGAATATCGATGCTATTACTTAACTGTGATCTCGGCGAAAGCTACGGGTCCTGGACCATGGGACGCGATGAAGATGTCATGCCGCATATTGACCAGGCGAATATTGCCTGTGGTTTCCACGGCGGTGATCCGCTGGTGATGAAGAACACCCTGGCGCTGGCAAAGGCGAACAATGTCATGGTTGGCGCACACCCGGCCTACCCGGACCTGGTCGGCTTCGGCAGACGTCCGATGCATTGTTCTGCCGACGAAATCACAGCGATGGTGAGCTATCAAATAGCTGCCATCGATGGTATGGCGCGAAACCAGGATATGGAGCTCGCTTATGTTAAACCGCATGGTGCGCTTTATAACGACATGATGGCAAAACAGCACGTACGTACGGCTATTATGGAGGCCATGGCCGACTATCATCGTCCACTTCGTCTGACACTTCTGGCATCACCTGAAGCCGATACGCATCGCCAGGAAGCCAGCGACCATGGTATTGATCTCTGGTTCGAGGCATTTGCAGACCGTTGCTATGACGACGATGGTAAATTGCTGTCTCGCGCTAAACCCGGTGCAGTACATACACGTGAGAAAATGCTCGCACAGGTCGAACAAATTTGCCGCGAGGGGACGGTAACCTCTGTCAGCGGTAATACCCTGGAACTGGCGCCGGACACCCTCTGCGTGCATGGCGATAATGAAGAAGGTATCGCGGCGATCATCGAGATACGTAACATCATCCATCGAGGGTAACGCTTACCATGCTTTTTATTCGCGTATGAAAGTTGAGATCGCCGGGCAAGATGCGTTAATCGTCTATTTTGCCGATGTGACCAGCGCCTCGGTGAGCGCTCGTATCCAGCTTGCGGTCAGCAATATCCGCTCTCAGATGTCCAATATAATTATCGACCTGGTACCTTCTTATGCATCGTTGCTGATTATTTTCGATATCGATCGATGCGATCTGTTTGAAGCCAGAGGCAGGTTGGCCAAAGCTTTAACAAATCTCGATGCGGGAGAATCCCAGGCTGGCGAATTAATCGTATTGCCGGTTTATTACGACCTCGAATGCGGCCCCGACCTGCAAGTGATTGCCGAGCGTGGCAAGATCAGCGTCGAACAGGTCATAGAAATTCACCAGCAGCAGGAGTACCGTGTCTATGCGATTGGTTTCGCACCGGGATTTGCCTACCTCGGTGAGGTAGACGAACGCATAGCCGCACCGAGACTGGCAACACCACGAACCAAAGTCCCGCGCGGTGCAGTAGCGATAGCCGACCGCCAAACCGCGGTATATCCCGCGCAGTCACCCGGTGGCTGGAATCTGATTGGCCTTTGCCCGACACGCATGTTTGATCCGGAACAACAACCATCGATGCCGGTAGAAGTCGGTGATCGAATCCAGTTCAAGGCTATTGATCGCGAAGAATTCCTCTCCCTGGGCGGTGAATTATGAGCGGGTTCAGCGTCAGGCAACCGGGATTACTCACCCTGATACAGGATCGTGGGCGCTTCGGCGCATACAATCTCGGTCTTACTAATGGTGGCCCACTCGATTCACTTGCGTTTGACTGGGCCAATCGTTTGCTGGGCAACGATAGTAATGCCAGCGCTCTCGAAATCAGCTTTGGCGGTTTAACCCTCGAAGCCGGGGTCGACACCAGTATCGTCATTACCGGGGCTGAAATGCCCTGCAAGATCAACGATGAAACTATAAATCAGTGGCAAACTCGATCAGTCAAAAAAGGGGATCGTATCGAACTCGGTTATGTCACAAATGGTACACGCGCCTATCTGTCGGTCGCGAGCGGGTTCGATATAACACCCAGCTTCGGTAGCACTGCAACCGTCGTGCGTGAGAAGATTGGCGGGCTAAATGGTGATAAATTGCAGGTCGGTGATCTCCTGCCCTGTGCTTCGGTCGCGCTCTCACAGCATTATTGTCTTGGCCGTGAAGCGCAACCACAATACGGTAACAGCGCAACCCTGCGCGTGGTTCTCGGTTATCAGCAAGATGCATTTGACGCTACCCAGCAGTGGCGTTTTTTCAATTCAGAATACCTGGTGAGTGACCGCTGCGATCGCATGGGCTTTCGCCTCGAAGGCGAAGCGATTCACTCTGGCATGGTTGGCATGTTATCTGAAGGTATTTGCCATGGCGCCATCCAGATTCCTGCCGATGGCCAACCCATTGTGTTAATGAATGATCGACAAACCATAGGCGGTTACCCCAAAATAGGCTCGGTTATCCCACTGGACACCGCGAAACTGGCACAATTAAGCCCCGGGGCGACGATTCGATTCGAATCGATCAGCCCGGAGTACGCGCATAATTTGCACTGGTTGGAAAAGTCACGGTTTGAACGAACGCAAGCGGTGAAGTGTTAAAAATGAATGTAGAGACATCAACCATGGCAGAGCAAATTGCGGATCTGGCACTGAGCCAGAAGATCGAAAACATCCTGGTTGGGCGCAATCTGCGCGGTATGAAAACCGTGCAATCCAGTTTGCAACCAGGCTATGTCCTGCGTGCCGCCAGAATCCTGCACGAATGTGATGGCCATGTATTTATCGGTACCGGATTCCCAGTCGTTGATACTTTTGAGACCGATGGACCAGTTGGCAGCATCGCGCTTTACGACGCACTGGAGTCAGTCGGAGCGACACCGATTATTGTCTGTGGGCGTCCGCTTTCCGGGGCGCTGGCGACACGCTACAGGGTCCACGAAATTCGAGTTGGCGATCATGACAAGCGCGAACATGAAGCCCTCGAGGCGATGGAAAAATATCAACCACAGGCCATTGTTTCAATTGAACGCCCCGGCCTGGCCGCCGATGGCGGTTACTACAACATGCGTGGCGAAAATATTAGCTCGCGTACCGCCTGCTTCGATACCTTTATGAACCTGAGTGAATGTCCAACCATAGCGATTGGCGATGGCGGTAACGAAATCGGCATGGGTAAGGTCAGCGATGCGCTGAAACACCTGAATATAGTGCCGGCGGCAACAGGCTGCGATGAACTCATCGTTGCCGATGTTTCCAACTGGGGCGCCTACGGCATCATTTCCTTCCTCTCACTCTGGCATGGCAGTGATTTGCTCAAGGAGATAAACCCGCTTGGCATTCTGAAATACATCTCCGAACTCGGCAGTGTCGACGGCGTCACCCGTATCAACCAGTTGACCGAGGACGGTTTACCGGTCAGCGAAGGCGAATCGATACTGCGTGAATTACGCGAGGTTTGCGGCTTTTAAGTAGTCTGGCTGAAAAACTCCCTCACCCCTACCCTTTTAGGCCCTCGGGTACTCCCGGAGGGAGACCGGGTTACACCGTAGTTAACTGGAGCACCGATAGAAATATTTTTATTGAAAGGCTCACTAAAATTCGTCAGGTCACTATGTTCATTTATTCCCATTTCTTTATTTAAATACACTATAAAAACATAAGCTCTAGTAAACTTAATTAAACAGGCCGAAAAGGGATCCAGGTAGCAATTGCAATTTCCCATCATATACTCCATCGGAGTACCGGCACAGTTAGCAAATCGCCGTTTTCCTGATTAATCATTTATGAATGAAAAACTACTAAATTTTCTGCACAGGAAAACCCGATTAAGCCAGGGCATTCATTTAGCCCTGTTGATAGTGATAACGTCGTTAGTTTTTTCTAACACGCTCGAAAATACCTATCAATTGGATAGCGTCCCTAGAGTTGGAAATAACACTGAAATCAATAAATTCTGGCCTCCTGCCCGGTTCTTTACTGATGTTCGGACTGGCAGCATTACTCCACAAATCGCCGAGTACCGACCATTGATGCCACTCTCACATTCAATCAATAGTGAGATTGCCAGGGCAACCGGCACCAGTAAGCTAGCAGGATTTCACGTTGGCAATATAGTGATCCATCTCGGCTCTGCTATCCTGGTTTACTTCCTGTTTTGTCTCTTGCTCAGCAATTGGAGCAGGGTAGTTGAAACAGAGACTAAGTCGATCCACTTCAGCAACCAGGCGTTTGTGGCTGCATTGATCTTTGCTGTACATCCAATAGCAGGTTCTGCTGTCAACTATATTGCGGCCAGAGACCTGTTGCTGATGGTGTTTTTCTTCGTCGCTTCCATGCTGGTCTATTTTAGTATGCGCAGAACGGGTGACACCGTTTCCGGTTGGTTGGTTGCACTGTTGTTATTGTCCCTTGGAATACTCTCCAAACAAGCCGCAATTATGGGTTTTGGCCTGGTCTTTCTATTTGAATGGATTCTGCTTGATGGGAAACTCCGGGACCGGAAGCTATGGGCGCGAACTGCATTGTTCGCTGTTCCGACCGTGGCCTTTTTTCTACTTCGCTATTTTTGGATCGTTAATCAAAACTCCGAGGGTTCCCTGCGCACGATCAAAAGTTTTACTTATCCCTTTACGATGCTGGATGCGCACTTTTTCTACTATCTTAGAAATTTTGTCTGGCCTTTCGAAATGCGGGCACTAGCCCGGGTGGAGATGATAGAAAGTATTTTGGTACCAACCGCATTGGTTGGTCTGATTTTTATTATCATTACCCTGGTTGTCGCCTGGAAATTTCGTAAACGACATCCGCTAATGACGTTTGCCATATTAGCTTACTGGCTACTTTTTTCACTGACATCCTCGATTTTTCCCTTCGGTTACGTGGTAATCGATTACAGGCAATATTTACCTCTGGTTTTCCTGAGCTTGACCGTCACAATGCTGGTGTCCTCCTCCGACAGGAAAACGCTTTCGGTAGCCATTTTATCAGGACTGGTGCTTTATTTTTCCATCTCTTCCTATCACATCAACACACACTGGAAAACAGGGGAAAGTTTTTGGCAACAAAGTGTGAAGTATGGCGCCACTGACCTTGCTCATTGGGCCTATGGGTTAGCCATTGTCGGTAAAAACCCGGAACTTGCGGGACACCATTACCTCGAGGCGATTCGGCAAAATCCGTCCCATATCTATGCCAACATCAGTCTTGGTATGCTCCATATTCAAATGGGGAAGGAGGAGGAAGGACTGCTGAGGCTACGAAGGATGGTCGCTTTGAATCCCAATTGGGCATTAGCACATTACTGGTTATCAGAAGGACTAAGAATCACCGGCCAAAAAGACGAGGCACTGAAGGAAATTACAGTTGCTGCTGATTCGGACACGCGATCCCTCCAGTATCAGTATGCAGCCGCCCGGGCACTACAAAAAGCAGGCAAACACCAGGAGGCAATCCCCTATTTTGAGCAAGTCAGGGCTCTGAACCCTGATTTCAAAGAGGTAGGATTCGGGTTGGGTTTCGCCTATCAAAAGACGGGGCAATCACAAAAGGCCATTGATACGTACAATCGTTTTTTGCAGCGCAATCCTGAACATGTACAGGGTCACTTTAACCTTGCCTACGCACACATGCTCGAAAAGGAATGCGATTCAGCCGTTGTGCATTTCAAGAAAACATTAGAACTGAACCCC
>JBGUEB010000127.1:0-9591 GCA_041821565.1 Gammaproteobacteria bacterium
CTGCTCGGATTGCAATAGGACCAGGTAGTCTCAGATTAATTCTGGCTGAATCGGATTGTGATTCAAAATGCCGGAACGCCGGACCGTTCAGTTCAAGGCGAGGAACGCAACTAAGACCATTATTTAAAAGGTTTGCAACCTGATCCTGATAGCAGGAAACAGCGGGGTAATTGTTGTAATATGTATCGGTAAATTCTGAGCACCCCAGAATATAAACCTGATATTAAACCTGGAGCACATGGTTACATGGCAAACCTTGATCTTTGTTATACCCCCGCCACCGAGCTGGCTCGCAAGTACCGCGCCAAAGAGATTTCACCCGTTGAGGTTATCCAAAATTCCCTGGACCGCATTGACGAGGTCAATGGCCGGCTCAACTGTTTCTGCTTCACCTACCCCGAAGAGGCCCTGGAGAAAGCCAAAGCCGCCGAACAGGCACTGGCATCGGGCAAGGTGCGAACGCTTGAAGGTATTCCGATGGCGATCAAGGATTTCACACCTACTAAGGGCAAGGTAACGACCCGCGGTTCTAAACTGCTGGAAAACTGGGTACCCGACTGGAATCCGGCAATAGTCGAGAGACTCGAAGCCGCCGGGGCTATTATGGTGGGAAAGACGACGACGCCGGAATTTGCCACCTCGGGATTTACAGATTCACCCTTGTGGGGTATTACGCGCAATCCCTGGGACACCTCGCGTACTCCCGGCGGTTCATCTGGCGGCTCGGGTGCGGCAGTAGCGTCGGGCTGTGTGCCCTTCGCCGAGGGCACCGACATGGGCGGCAGCGTGCGCATTCCCGCTGCTCTATGCGGTATCGTCGGCCACAAACCGACCATCGGTCGAATTCCGATGGATATCATCGGCACCGCCTACTGCAATATTTCCCACTTCGGTCCGCTCGCGCGCAGCGTCAGTGACGCCACCTTGTTTCTTGATACCGTGCAGGGTGAACACCCATCGGACATTCAGTCCCTGCCACGATGCGAACTGGAAATACCAACACCCAGCGATGTAAAGGGCATGAAATTCGCCCTCGACGTCAGCCTCGGATTCTGTGCCGTCGATGCCGGCGTCGAGGCTAATCTGCGCGCGACCGCGGATGCCCTGCGTGACGCCGGTGCAGTGATCGAGGAAATTGATTTAGGCTGGGATAAAAAATTATTTGATTTGTGGAATGACACCTGGGCTATTTTCATGGCTGCCGCCTATGCCAACACCACGGACGCACCGCTCGATGAAAACCGTGAGCGTATGAGCAAAGGCCTGGTATACCTGATTGAAAAGGGACGAAAAATTGATGCTGTTACTGCACGCAAAGCGGAATTCGAGCGCACTAAATACTGGCATAAGCTGGGAGCTATTCTGGAAAACCATCATGCCCTGCTGTGTCCTACCATGACCATTACCGCCCCGCCTGTGGAAATGCGCGATTGGGATTTCGGGAATGTGAACGAACAGGGCATGCTCGAGTGTATGGATATGACTTCGCCTTTCAACTACATGGCGCAATGCCCCACGCTGTCAGTGCCATCGGGCTTCGTCGACGGACTGCCCACGGCGACCCAGATAGTAGCCCGGCGGTGGAATGACCCTCTCGCCCTGCGTATCGGTGCGGCGATCGAAAAGGCCATGCCATGGTCGCATAAGCGCCCGGATATTTAACCCTGCCAGAGGCGATGCCTTAGCAGGGTGAAAATGCCAAACAATCTATTGGGCGTCAATATTCCATAAACCCGTTTCTTTCAGGGCGGTTACACATTGATTTGCCAGCTTGGCTTCATTCTGTTTGAGGCAGCTCACTATACGACCCTCACCAGGCTCTACATCGAGGCAGAACTTGTCGGCATCAGCTTCACAGGCCTTAATAGAATAGTCTATTGCCATCAGGCCCTGCTCCAGGGTCATCGCCGCTTCAGCAATACCGAGTTCGCAGGACAGGGACAGATTGTCTTCATAAGCCATCAGGCACATAAAAGACTTCCGACTGTTCAGAGGCAGACCGGGGCAGAGTATAGCGCTATCCGCCTCGCAACCTCTGACGTCAATGTCCACTATGATGACACTGTTCGACAGTTTGTCGGCCAGTTTTTCGCCTTCGGCCATGGCTGCACCGGAGATAACCATTGTTGCCAGCATAAGTGTCGATAATGTTCTAATAATATTCATTCAAATTTTCCCTTATTCGTAAGTAGTTAGATGGAGTTGACTGGTAGAGTTTGATTTTAATGCAGCTTTGTCTCGCGCCGAAATCAGGCGGCACTATACATCAATCGTAATTAATTGAATACCGCTCGTAATTACGGGGACATAATACGCAGTTATTGTGGCATTGGGTCCGCTAATAATAGATGATTGGCGGCTTAGCTCGAACCAACGAAACTATGAATGCGAAGAACCTGGATACCGACCACCTGGGCCAGTGGATCGGTAACAAAGAAACACTCGAAGAAACCATATCAGCCGTACCGCTGCTGCGAATGGCCGCGACCCTGGACCGGGAACCCAGCGAAATAGTCGTCGGCGACGAGGTTCCCGCGCTCTGGCACTGGGTTTATTTCCTCGCACCGACCAGGGCATCCGAACTGGGGCGTGACGGACATGCCGCACTGGGTGATTTTATGCCGCCCGTACCGTTACCACGTCGTATGTGGGCTGGCGGTAAATTTAAATTTGTTAAACCGCTTCATGTCGGCGACCTGGCCCGCAAGGAGTCAACTATACGAGATGTCACGGTTAAACAGGGACGTACTGGCAAACTCTGTTTCGTTGAAGTCGAACACTGTATTTTTGTCGGTAAAGAGCTGAGACTTAGCGAGACGCATAACATTGTCTACCGCGGCGCGAAACAACCCGGGGAAGACAAGATTTTAGCACCAGAAGCACCGCGGAGCCCTGAATGGACTAGTGAGGTCATTCCCAACTCGACCCTGCTATTTCGATACTCGGCGCTGACCTTTAACGCTCATCGAATTCATTATGACCTGGATTTTTGCCGCCAACAGGAAGGATACCCGGGCCTGGTCTTTCACGGGCCCTTGACCGCAACCCTGTTACTGGAACTGGCGATGCAAAACAATCCCGGGCGATCATTAAAATCTTATGAATTCAAAGCCCTGAATCCATTATTTGATAACGCACCATTCAGCCTGAATGGCAAAAGGGATGGCACAAAAGCCGAGATGTGGGCTGCCAATGCCGATAACCGGCTGGCGATGATGGCATCTGTAAGTTTTTAAATCGATCAAAGGTAAAAGAGGTACTAAAACACCATGCACTGGCAAAAACGACGCGAGCTATTTCGCAGCCATTTAGACGGCAAATGTTGCATTCACCCTGGATCGGTATTTGATCCAATATCGGCAAGAATTGCGGAACAGCTAGGGTTCGAGGCGGGCATGTTCGCCGGCTCCGTCGCATCCCTGACCGTGCTGGGTGACCCCGACCATATCGTCCTCACCCTGAGTGAATTTGCCGAACAGGCTTATCGCATTGGCAGGGCCAGCGAACTGCCCATCCTGGTCGATGCCGATCACGGTTATGGCAATGCACTGAATGTCAAACGCACCGTCGAAGAACTGGAAAGCGCTGGCGTTGCGGCCTTGTCAATCGAGGATACCGAGCTACCCCGGCCATTCGGTTCTGGTGGCAAAACCAGCCTGATTTCGATCGAGGAAGGAGTTGGTAAAATGCGTGCGGCCGTTGAGGGACGCCAGGATTCGAAGCTCGTCATCGCGGCACGCACCAGCGCCATATCGGTAACCGGACTGGAGGATACTATTACCCGCGTCAAGGCATACCAGGAGACTGGCGTCGATGCGATATTCCTGATCGGTATAAAGCAAAAACAGCAACTCGAGGCTATTGCCGAGGTTTGCCGACTGCCGATATTCCTCGGTGGCGCCAGTGCCGAGGTTAACAATCTAGAATACCTCGGACCGATGGGTGTGCGCATTAGCCTGCAGGGGCATCAACCGATTATGGCGGCCATGCAGGCGACCTACGATACGCTCAAGTCGCTGCGCGAGGGTGTCAGGACCACCGACATTGAAAGCAGGTTCGATAAGGCCCTGATAAAGAAGCTTTCCAGCGTTGAAAATTATGATCGCTGGATTGAGGAGTTTCTCGAATAGTAATTCGCTGCCCGGGTCACGCCAGCCGCGACCTGCCTGTCGCTTCAAATCAGTGATTTGGTGTATAGGTACATATCGGGACTACCATAGGCATTAACCTGGCCAACCCGTCTAAACTCAAGTTTTTCAAGTACGCGAATAGAGCCGATGTTCGGGATATCGACGACGGCGATAATTTCGGGTGCCAGCTTTCTTTGCTGTGCATCCCGCAGTATTTCGGCGGCGGCCTCGGTCGCATAACCAAGTCCGTGGACTTTACTCGAAAGCATAAACTGGAGTTCAGGGCATCCGTAATGTGATGTCAGTTCTGTTTCCAGTACCCCGACCCATCCATAGAATTGCCGATTCGGCAGTTTATTCGCATCGCGTTTGAACAGGCCCCAGATCTCTAAATTAGAATTCGCCCGGCTTTCTTCAAAATGGTTCCAGAAGTCCCTTTCAGCGTCGGCGTGCAGGGTGTCCATATCCCTCATTTGCTGGTAAGCAGGGAAAAACTCAACGACCTTTGGATCGGTTAGTATTTTCTCGACAAATAGATTAAATGCCGGTCGTGATAATGGTTCCAGCCTCAGTCTCGAAGTTACTAGCTCACTCATTTATGCGCGTCCTGAATCTATATGATAAATTATAGACCGTCGATGAATCTGGGCAGGATTATTTAGCTGTAAAGGCAAGTGTGTGCGGTGTATCGGCACAAAACTCACATCGGCCTAAACCAGTAACACAAAAGAGGTATTGTTCTTTATGCCCGGGTAGAGTTCTATAGAGCACAGTGGATGGATATCTTTTACAACGAGGTAAATCAAATGCCTGAACAGAAAAAACCCGGAATTGATGGCGAACGCCTGTGGCATAGCCTGATGGAAATGGCGAAAATCGGCGCTACGAAAAAAGGTGGTAACTGCCGCCTGGCACTTACTGACCTGGACCGGGATGGCCGCAACTTGTTCGTGCAATGGTGCCGCGATGCCGGCTGCTCCATCAAGGTGGATAAAATGGGCAATATCTTTGCCCACCGTGATGGCCGCAACAACGACCTGCCCCCGGTTATGACTGGCAGTCACCTGGATACGCAACCAACCGGTGGCCGTTTCGATGGTGTCTACGGCGTTCTCGCCGGGCTCGAAGTTATTCGTTCGCTCAATGATCTGGGGTATGAGACCGAACACCCGGTAGAGGCCACGGTCTGGACCAACGAAGAAGGTTCACGGTTTGCGCCGGCGATGGTGGCTTCGGGCGTATTTGCCGGTGCGTTTGACCTGGAATACGGTCTGTCACGGGCCGATGCGGATGGTAAAACTATCGGTGATGAACTCGAGCGCATCGGCTACGCCGGAACCGAAACGGTAGGCGGCAGAGATATTCATGCGTTCTTCGAAGTTCATATTGAGCAGGGGCCGATCCTCGAAGACGAGGGCCAGACCATCGGTGTGGTAACCGATGCGCAGGGCTTACGCTGGTTTGATCTGACAGTTAGCGGCGTTGAATCCCACGCCGGACCAACGCCGATGGCGGGGCGCAAGGACGCCATGACCGGAGCGACACGGATAGCGGATGTGGTCTATCGGGTAGCCCACGACAATGCGCCATTGGGCTGTGCAACCATCGGCTCGATGTCGGTATTTCCAGGCTCACGGAATGTAATTCCGGGGCGCGTGGACATGGCTATCGATATTCGGCATCCCGACCTGGCAACGCTCGACACAATGGAAGCTGGCATGCGTGCCGGGATTGATAAAGTCGCCGGCGATATAGGCCTTACCACCAACCTCGACTGTATCTTTAGCTACGCACCGATTCATTTTGATGAAGGTTGTGTAGCTGCGGTTCGCGATGCCGCCACACATTGTGGATTCAGTAAACGCGACATAGTTTCTGGTGCCGGACACGATTCCTGTTATATATCCCGCATCGCACCGACCTCGATGATCTTTGTACCCTGTATTGACGGCATCAGCCATAATGAGATTGAAGACGCCAAACCCGAGTGGATTTCTGCCGGTGCTAACGTGTTATTTCACGCCATTTTGGAAAAAGCCGGTCATCTAGCCTGAGGCTGAGTCTCAGGTTCCTGGCTTTTTCCAAACAGAAAAAAGAGGTTACTTTTCGGCAGGCAATTTGGTCGAGTGTAAGGGAAACCTGCAACATCAGCGTAATTGTCTGAGTTATGGTCATGGCTTATTTATCATAACAACCCCATAAACGGCGACCGCAGGGAGCGAATTTGATGGCATTGTTATAACTCATTGTGCCGCATCGCATCCGCCATTTGATTTGAACCATTAGCCTTTAGACGCTGAATGACCTGTGCCTGGTCTTGCACCGATCGATTTTGGCTAAGCTTGAATTTGCACTGTATTTCACTGATGGCAATTTCAATACCAACTATCGCGCCAAGCATGGAAGGGTTGTAATCGGGTTCCCACGGAGTGTCAAATTGAGATTCGTATTTACTGGTAAGCGTATCGACTATCATTTTAATATCACCGGTCTCAGCGCGCACGCTGCATCTCCCGTAGATATGAGCAGCCTGATAGTTCCAGGTTGGCACGCCTGGATTGACATACCAGGACGGCGAAATATAGTCATGGGCTCCCTGCAATGTAACCATAACCTCCTGGCCTTCAATGTCCTGAGCCTGTGGATTTTGTCTCGCCAGGTGACCAAGTAGCCTGGATTTATCTTCAGATAACAAAAATGGAATATGTGTTGAAAATAGCCGCCCACCAGAATTAGAGACAAGCTGGCCAAACGCATTCGCTTCAATAAATGCGAATATTTCCTTTTCATCGGTTACTTCAAAATATTTGGGGGTGTACATAGTTTACCTTGAGTTACGATGTCGTGGTTAAGAGACGCGTGTTAGCGCGTCATCCTTGAGCCACTTAATTAAGCTTGTTGGATTCATCTAACAATAACAAGCCTGGTTTCATGGCTTTACTCGTGTGAATATCATGCGAACAGCCCTGGCTTCTTCCTCCCAGGGTGCAAGATTTGATATCTCAGCGGTCGGAGATCCGACCGCATTTGCTTATAAGTCTTTTTCAATTTCCTTTCCGTGCCACATTCGTAGTACGACGATTTGATTCTCTCCGATTAAATAGCGAATGGTGTAATTGCCAATGAACAAATCTCTAATTAGTTTCGGCTGTGTTGCTCGATCAACCATCAATCCAATTTCTGGGAATACTTTTAGTTTCTCTATACCATTCAGTAATTCATTTGCGATTCGCTGGGCCGCTATTGGATTTTTCTCTTCGATAAATTCGCGAAGCCTCGTTAGGTCACCAACAGCTTCCGGGGTGAACTTTAAATTCATCCTGAAGGAGGTGAAGTTTCGCTATCTGTGCCCCAGGTTTTGAGCCAGGATACTACCTCCGATTCATCAATGACTTTCCCCTCTTTTATTGATGCCAGGGCCTTCAAAGTGTCTTCCCAGCGAGAGTCCTCCATCGCTTGTCGTGCAACAAATTCCCTAATTGCCTGGTTTATCAGGTAGTTTTTACTTCTATCTAGCCGCTGCGCCAAATTTTCTAAAGGGGATTCAATTTCTTTATTCAATCGTATACTAGTAACGCCCATGATAATCTCCAAATGTATTCACTTGTAATACATTATAGTACAGTTGGCGGGTAGATGAAATAAAGACTTATAACGCCAGCTTAAATTTATACCTGCACTTCCATATCTTTCAGATTTTCATCCCAGGTAACCAATAATTTACCATTAATAATTAAGTATACTGTCCCCAGAACTTCAGGACTCGGTTTTTAAAAATGGCTGCCCAAACGAATCAAAAACCAGAAGACTTTTACGTTGTTGCCAGGGAACCCGGGGCGGAACATCCTGCGATACCAACCTGGGCCAGCGAATCGGTCAATCCCGCGGGGCTGGTTTCAGAGATTGCTGCAAATATCGAACGTATTGAAGTTGAACCCGTACCCGGTGCATTCCAACTGTTGAATGTTCTTTCCATTTCAGAATGCCGGCGAATTGTTGGCCTTACTGAATCGCTCGGTTATCTGCCCGACGCAGCGGTTTCCCTGCCGCGTTCGGTTCGGCACAATCACAGCCTCACCTGGGTGGCCGATGATACAACCACCGATATCATCTGGCGGCGCTGCCAGGCATTTATGACCGACGATCAGGAGATTTTTGATGGCAAGCAGGCGCTTGGCCTGAATGGCCGATTTCGATTTTATCGATATCAGCCCGGCGATTACTTTAGCCCGCATACCGATGGCTCCTGGCCGGGCAGTAAGGTCATCAACCGGCAGCTGGTTACGAATGCGTTTTCGGATCGCTGGAGTCAATTAACATTTCTGCTTTTTTTAAGCGATGAGTATGAAGGCGGACGTACTCAATTCTACCTGCCCTCGAACAAGCCGGATGAACCCACCGTGGTGAATGTGCGGACCCCGGTCGGCGGCGTGCTTTGCTTCCCCCATGGTATGCATCCGCTACATTGTCTGCATGCTTCGGAAGCGATTGTTTCGGGTTCGAAGTATATTATTCGATCAGATGTACTGTTCGAGCTTTGACTGCCGAGCTGTCATTGCTGACAGCAGTGTTTAAACCAGACTGCTGAGCCCAATGGCACTGATAGCTATCAGGATCGAACCCATTACTCGCTTGAATAGTCTGTCGTTTTGTTGCATGTAGTCGTGTGCCCTGAGACCGATAAAATGTCCAATAGCAACCACTGGTACGAGCAATAGTGCGCTGACAATTTGCAGGTCAACACCAAATGCTGCAAGCGTGGTGAGCTTGATTGTGACAAGGATGAACCAGAGTACAAAAAGCGTATCTCGCAGGCGCTGGCGGCTAATCAAATGGGCGTAAACCGCCACTATAAGCGGAGCGCCCGTCAACGAGGTTCCGGAAAAATACCCGCCAATTGCGAGCAACAGTTTATCAGTCCAGCCTTTTTCGCTATGGATTCGCAGGTCCAGTATCCATAGCAGGGCGTATAGAAGCGTGATGCCGTAAATGATGATAATTAACCAGTCGTTGGGAAGGCTCAACAAACCAAAAACCCCGACCAGTTTAGCCGGGAAGATATAAATACTGGTTTTCTTCAGCGTCTGCCAGTCGACATTGTGCAGGCGCGTGCGTAAAGTCAGCGCCGAGAAAATCAACAAATGAATACCAATGATCGGTAACCAGAACAGCGGCTGATCGTAAACCAGTAACATCAGCGGCAAGGCCAGGGCAGCACCGCCAAAACCCAGGCCGCTGCGTACAAACCCCGACCAGATGAATATCGCCAGGGTAAGCACGAGTTGAGTCGTGGTGAAATCGAAAATCTGTAAGTGACCGAAAACGGTTTCCATTATTCTGGATTCTTATGGCTGGTTAGAGGCGCGCAGATTATAAGTGAAAATTTTTCAAGTTTCTGGTCTTCAATATTATAGATTCCCCCTCAAGCTTCCGCTCCTGCTCACGCCCCTTACCTACATCC
>JBGUEB010000128.1:0-9426 GCA_041821565.1 Gammaproteobacteria bacterium
AACGATCCTGCTGGAATATTCAGGTCCGAGGATCTTTTCCAGCAGCAGGTACTGGGTATGCAAATTAGTCACCTTCTGACCCAGATCCAGATTCCCGTCATTACATATGACATCATCAGCCTGTTTAAGACGCGCATTATTACTCCATTGTTGAGCCAGCATTTGTTGAGCCAGCTCACGGTCTATGTTGTCACGGGAAATTAAGCGTGCGATCTGGGTATCTGGCGAACATTCGATAACCAGGACCCGATCTATCAGGCTACGAAAATTCGATTCAAATAATAGCGGAATCACCACCAAAACATAGGCATTATTATTATATTTTTCGATTAACTGCTGGGTTTGCCGGTAGACAACAGGATGCAACACCTCTTCCAGCCAGCGTTTTTCAAGCTCATCATTAAAAACCAGGCGCCTCAACTGGACGCGATCAATCGCCCGGTTTTTCAGTAAAATGCCGTTACCGAAATGTTGCAATACCTGATCATAACAGGGTTGATCGATTTCAAGCAGTTGTCGGCTGATCACGTCAGTATCGACCACGGCAACGCCCAGCTCGGCAAATAAATCACTAACCGTGGTCTTGCCTGAAGCGATACCACCAGTCAGTCCGATAATGAGCATTGCGACCCGGCCTACAGCACACTAAAATAAAAATTCAGCATGCCCGGACCCCAGAGCAGGGCAAGCCAGCCAGCCGCTGCAAGATAGGGTCCAAATGGAATCTGGGTTGCGCGATCGGTTTTCTTCAGCAAGATCATGGTGATGCCCACCACCGTGCCAACCAGTGAAGAAGTCAATACGATGACGAACAACATTTTCCATCCGGTCCAGGCTCCCAGCATTGCCAGTAGCTTGAAGTCGCCATGTCCCATACCTTCTTTTCCGGTAATCAGCTTGAACACAATAAAAACACTCCACAGGCTCAGGTAACCACAGATTGCACCGATGACACTGGTCTCGAGATCGACAAATACATTGAACAGACCGAGCAAAAGTCCAAGCCAGAGCAGGGGCAGGGTAATATTGTCGGGTAATATCTTGTGACCGATATCGATACCGCTCGCCGCTATTAAACACCAGGTAAATAATAGCGCCGCCAGGGCCTGCAGGCTAACACCAAAATGCCAGCCTACCACTAGCGAAACCAGGGCGGTGAATAATTCCACCATGGGATATTGAATTGAAATTGGCGTCTTGCACTCGGCACATTTCCCTAGCAGAACGAGGTAACTCAAAACCGGGATATTTTCGATCGCGCTTATCGCGTGGCCACAGTTACCGCAACGGGACCTCGGTACGAGAAGGTTGAATTTTTCTTTTTCAGGTTCGGCGGGTTGCTCGAGGAACACGAGACAATCACTGCGCCACTCGCTTTGCATGATTACCGGCAATCGATAAATTACGACGTTGAGGAAACTACCAACGCATAAACCGAGGATAAATACACTGGTGAGATAAAAGGCTGGGTATTGCTCGAATAGCGAAGGTAGATCGGGAATCAAGTAAGCATACCTTAAACAACAGATCCCAATTTGAAAATCGGCAGATACATAGCGATGATCAAACCACCGACTAACACACCCAGTACAGCCATAATGATTGGTTCGAGAAGGGAGGTGAGGGCATCGACCGCATTGTCAACCTCGTTTTCATAAAAATCGGCTACCTTGGCAAGCATGTTATCCAGCGAACCCGCTTCTTCACCGATTGAAACCATTTGAATCGCCATATTCGGGAATAAATCGGTGCTACGCATCGAGGTTTGTAGCTGCGTGCCCTGCGAGATTTCGTCTCTTATTTTCATGCTGGCATTGTAGTAAACTATATTTCCAGTCGCACCCGCGACTGACTCCAGAGCCTCAACCAGGGGTACACCGGCTGCAGACATGGTTTCTAGTGTTCTCGCAAATCTGGCGATAGCGGATTTGGTGGTTATGTCACCGATTACCGGTGCCTTCAATGCGGCGCGGTCGAAAAACTCCTGCATTTTTGGCGATGTCTTCTTTATACGTAAAATAGTATAGACGGTACCACCAATTGCGCCTGCAATGATCCACCACCAGGCTTGCATAAATTCGGACAGGTTGATTACAAACATGGTCAAGGCCGGTAAGTCGGCACCAAAAGAATCAAATAACTCTTCAAATTTTGGCACCACGAACACCAGTAGTATTACGGTTACCACAAATGCGACAACCAGTACCGCGATCGGATACATTAAAGCCTTTTTAACCTTGGCTTTTAACGCTTCTGTTTTTTCTTTATAGGTTGCAAGCTTGTCGAGCATGGTCTCGAGCGCGCCCGATGCTTCTCCAGCCGAGACCAGGTTGACAAATAGTGCATCGAAGTAAAGCGGCTGCTTGGACAATGCTTCGCCTAGTGACACGCCTCCTTCGACCTCGGTTTTTATCCCCAAAATCATTTTTTGCATGGATACGCTTTCATGACCCTGACCGATTATCTCGAAGGACTGCACCAACGGCACACCAGCCTGCATCATGGTTGCCATTTGCCGGGCAAAAATGGAAATGTCTGCCGGGGTGATCTTTTTTGCACCACCGAACAATGGTTGTGGTTTTTTGCGAACCTTGAGCGGGTTTATGCCCTGCTTGCGTAAGCTGCTTTTTGCGTGAGTGTCGCTTAAGGCATAGATGGTACCTTTAACCCTGGTTCCTCCCCGGTTGGTACCCTCGTAGTTATATTCGACTTTTTCTGCAGGTTTCTTTGCCATGGTTAGTAATTAATCCTTGGTTACCCGGTTGGCTTCTTCCAGGCTGAGTAACCCAGCCATCACTTTTTTCAGTGCCGATCGGCGTAAGTCGTCAATGCCTTCCTTTCTGGCCTGGTCAGCAAGATCGATGGAGTTTGCACCACCCATGATCAATCGTCCCATTTCTTCCGAAATTTCCATGACCTGGTAAATACCGACCCGACCCTTGTAACCATTGGTGCATTTATCGCAGCCAACAGCCTTGTAAATTTTAATTTCTTCCTTCAAGTCTTGCTCGCTAAAACCCTCTTTGAGTAAAACTTCATTGGGTAATTCGTCCAGTGCTTTACAATCGCATAATCGACGCCCCAGGCGTTGCGCAATAATCAGGTTCACCGAGGTCGCAATGTTGAACGCTGGGACACCCATATTCATCAGACGGGTGAGGGTTTGCGGGGCGTCATTGGTATGCAGGGTCGACATTACCAGGTGGCCAGTCTGCGCCGCCTTTATCGCTATACTCGCGGTTTCGAGGTCACGAATCTCACCAACCATTATGATATCCGGATCCTGGCGCAGGAAGGCTTTTAGAGCCTCGGCAAAGGTCAGGCCAACCTTGTCGTTGACATTAACCTGGTTAATGCCTTCCAGGTTTATTTCACAGGGGTCTTCAGCGGTTGAAATATTGGTCTCGGGTTGGTTCAGTATGTTTAAACCGGTATACAGCGATACTGTCTTACCGCTACCGGTTGGACCTGTAACCAGAATCATGCCGTAAGGGTTGCTCAGGGCTTTCATGTAGAGGTCTTTCTGTTCCGGCTCGTAACCCAGGGCATCGATGCCAAGCTGTGCGCTGGAGGCGTCGAGGATACGTAATACGACCTTTTCGCCGAACAGGGTCGGACAGGTATTGACACGAAAATCAATGGAACGTTTTTTCGATATCTTGAGCTTGATACGGCCGTCCTGGGGCACACGCCTTTCTGAAATATCCATGCGCGACATGACTTTCACGCGCGCGGTCAGTTTGGCGGCAATACTAATCGGTGGTGACGCTACCTCGCCGAGGATGCCGTCGATGCGGTAACGCACGCGATAGCGTTTTTCATAAGGTTCAAAATGAATATCAGACGCGCCTTTATTGATCCCATCGAGCAGTATTTTATTGACGTATTTGACTACAGGGGCATCGTTTGCCTCGGCCTGTGATGCCGAATCTCGCTCTTCCTCGCCCTCTGATACCTCAAGATCCTCGAGATCGTCGTCGAGCTCCATGTCATCCATGCCGCTGTCCATCGCGCTCAGGGCATTTTCGATAAACTCACGAAGCTGGTCTTCCTGCACCAGAATGCCATCGGTTGACAATCCGGTGTTGAACTTGAATTCATCGAGCGCCTGGGTATTGGTCGGGTTGGAAATTGCGACGAATAAGCGGTTACCGCGCTTGAACAAAGGTATGGCATCGAGTTTAACAATCAGCTTTTCATCAACCAGGCCCATCGCCGCAAGTTCGATATCCATTACCGATAAATCAAAAACGGGTATGCCGAATTCCTTCGATGAAATTGTCGCGATAACGGCCGGGGATACAATTTTATGCTGAACCAGGTAACTGGTCAGGGGAATACTTTCCTTGTTGGCATTCTGGACCGCTGCGATTGCCGTGGCTTCATCGAGATGTTTATCGCGAACAAGATTCCGGGCTAATCCGGTAAGATTCATGTTAGTAGCGGCCATGGTGTAGTTCTTTTTTGGGTTTGTTTAATTGTGTGCCCTAAGGTATTGAGTATATTACAGTTTGACCGTTTTGTTGAAATTTCGTCGGAGTCAAATCAGGTTAGCAGTAATGACCGCATAGTTGGTTTCGATTTGATTCCTTTAGCGACAGGTCCACCACAGTTTAGCAGGGTCAGTAAACCAGACCCCAATACTACAATTTGTTAAATGCAAAAAAAAAGCGCAGGTAAGAATACCTGCGCTCTAGACTCATCTATTGGTTAGATGATTGTTGCTTAGATGATCAGCTTAGTAACACTTGATACTACGACCTGGTTCTGAACAACCGAGACCGCTTAAATCCCAGTCCAGGGCGCCAGGATTACCTGTCTGAGGCGTCAAGACGATAGGCATTCCAAGGCCGGTAGTCGCTGCAATGCCTTGAGTGGTAATGGTGATGACGCCAACTGATGTAGTCAGGACATCTATATACTTGACCGAACCCGTCGCCGCTATGTCAGCGGGAATTCCATTTGAACCGCCAGCACAATTAGTTAAAATGCCAGCTTCTGCATAGCATAGGCCTACCGCTGTTTTCCAGGCTAGGGCACCACCGACTGCGCCGGCTACTTTAGTACGCTGGGTATAATCACCATACTGTGGGATCGCAATCGCTGCGAGGATTCCGATGATGGCTACTACGATCATCAGTTCGATTAAGGTAAAACCAGATTGATGCTTTTTCATGTGATGCTTCCTCATTTACTATTAAAAAAACTTACTTAGATATCGATTAACACGACTCATGCCAGTAATAAAGCAATACTGATGCCAATTTGCAATTCACACATAAATCACGATATAAAACAATTACTTAAGAGCTAAACTGGTTGTGGATCGGGATAAATCCCAGAGTAGAAACTTGACAATATTGTCAGGTTCTACCAATCATTGTCAGGTTTTTTTAAGATCCATCTTCGCCATTTTGTATCGCAGTTGGCGAAGTGTGATGCCTAAGGATCTTGCGGTTGCTGACTGGTTCCAGCGATTTTGTTCGAGGGCCCTGGTGATCTGATCCTGCTCTAAATTTTGAGTCATGCTGCCAAGATTAGCATGGGATTCCGGCGCCAGCGGCTCGATGTCCGGCAGTTGCAGGTCCTCAAATTTGATTTGATTGTCTTCACAAAGAGCGGATGCGCGTTCCAGGATGTTTTCCAGTTCTCTGATATTGCCCGGGAAAGGATACATTTCTAATGCTTTCGAGGCCTCGGTGTCTATTGAAACCTGCTCCGAGGTATCTAAATTCTGTTTTTTGATTATGTAATCGGTCAGGGCTGGAATATCGTCAGTGCGCTCGGACAGGGATGGCACCCTGACACCGATGACATTGATCCGATAATATAAATCCTGTCTGAAAACACCCTCTTTAACCATATCGTCGAGATTTTTGTGCGAAGCGCTAATGATGCGTACGTCGATCGCCTGTTCGTCTTGTGAACCGACAGGACGAACTGTTTTTTCCTGTATTACGCGTAATAACTTGACCTGCATCGATACGGGTAGATCGGCAATCTCGTCAAGAAACAAGGTGCCGCCATGTGCGGCTCTGAACAAGCCCAGGTTGTCACTGATGGCACCGGTAAAGCTGCCTTTAAGGTGTCCAAAAAATTCGCTCTCCATCAATTCAGATGGTATTGCGCCACAGTTAACCGCGATAAATGGTGCCTGTTCACGCGAACCCTGCAAATGAATCTGGCGAGCCACCAGTTCCTTGCCAGTGCCGGACTGACCCTGAATGAATACCGGTGCCTGGCTTCGCGCAAATTTTGCAATTGATCGCTTTAACTCGACCATGACTTCAGTGTCACCAATAATTTGATAACTTGACTCGGATGCACTGGCGACCTGCTGCGAGCTACTGGGCAGGGTGAGGGCTTTATCGATCAGGTTGCGCAGGGTATCCAGCGACACCGGCTTGGAGACAAAGTCGAATGCGCCGGACTTCATCGCCTTGATCGCCAGGTCGATGCTGCCGTGGGCGGTGATAACGGCGGTTGGTATATTCGGAAACTGTTGTTGGATATGCTCGACCAGGGCAATGCCATCGCCATCGGGTAGCTTCATGTCGGTCAGGCACAGATCGAAATCTTCTTCCTGTAAAATCCGTGTAGCGCCAGCGTAATTTTCCGCACTTTGGGTTTCAAGACCCATACGCAGCAGCGTTATTTCGAGTAGCTCCCTGATATCGGGTTCATCGTCGACGATAAGAACGCGTTGTTTACTCATGCGATGGCTGATTGATCGATCTGGGTTGACACGGCAACTTGGCACTCGACTATAAAACTGCTGCCCTGATATAAATTTTGCTTCACGGAAATACTCGCATCGTTAAGTTCGCATAGCTGGTTGACAATATACAGGCCCAGACCTGAGCCCTGATGATTAGTTGTATAGAACGGCTCAAAGATTTTGTCCAGATTTTTTGCGGGAATACCCTGTCCTTCGTCGGCAACTTCGATTTTCAGTCTGTGGTTAGCATTTGAAGAAACCTTGATATGGACTGGTTTGTCTCTGCTACCGTGGGTTTGTGCATTGTTAACCAGGTTGGTCATGATTTGAGTTAGATGGCCCGAGTCAAATCGAATAAACAGGTTTTCATAATTCTGCGGGCCGAGGTCGAGCACAATGTCGTCGGCCGTTGCATGTTCGCTAAGGCAATAGTTGTCGATAAATTTCGGCAACCATTGCTTCAAATCGATCGTACCGGTAACGGTTTCGCCGCCGCGCGAGATTCGTAATATATCTTCAATAATATGGTTAATACGGTCCGAATGCTGATGAATGATTTCGGTCATACGATGGTCTGCCTTTGCTAGCTTGCTATTTTCAGACAGCAACTGGGCCGCGTACGAGATAGCACCCAGTGGATTACGGATCTCGTGGGCAATGCTGGCTGTTAAATGGCCCAGTGATGCCAGTTTGGCCTGTTGCATGCTGTTTTTGATTGACGATACGTCATTCAGGAAAATGAGTGTATTTTCCTGTTCCTGCTCTTTCAGTAGTCGAAAACTGATTTGTAAATTGTCTATGCCTGTCTCGGAGGGCAGAAAAGGCGTGTCTTTATGTGGTGATTCTCGCCACGACTCCAGCGCCGCCAGAATTCTGGGTTGGTCACGCTGCAATGACAGTGAATTATTAGCAGTGATGTTAAGCATTGCCAAAGCGGTATTATTAATATGCCGTACCTGATTGTCGCGTGCCAGGACTATGACGCCAGCTTGCAAATTTTCGATAATTTCCTGGTTGAGTGCAGACAGTAAGGCGACATCACGCTCGCGTTGTCGGACCAGATGTTCGCTGCTACGGATTTTCAGTGTTAACTTGTTGGTTACAATTGCGGTGACAAACAGGCTCAAGCCGAGTATGCCAATCTGGGTAGAGGTGCCTGAATAACTTGCAATGTGAATGCTTGAATATATATGCTGGGCTAGCAGGCCTAACGAGGCCAGTGAGGCGAAAATTACTGCCAGGGCTTGCTCTCCTAGAAAGCCGATAACAGCAATCGATATAATCAACAACATGCCCAGGCCGCTGGAAATACCGCCGCAGGCATGCATCAATAGAATTATCAGGATTGTGTCGCCGTATATTTGCAATGTGAGCTGGTGCTGAAATCCTCGGCGTTCGATCCAGCTCGCGATCATCCAGATTAATGACAGCACCAGGAATGCGAAACTCACCCAGGAATACAAGCGGTGATTGACTATGTCCAGTAAAGGCGATCCTATAACAAAACTTTGACTGAAAAAAATCCCGGCGAGGCCGAGACGATAGACATTGAGCAGACGAATCGAAGTCCAGTTGGGCGCTCGAGTCCGGTACGCGGTTCTACCGGAGAAACTATTGCTGGTCGCGGTCCGCATGTTCCTGGCAGCAATAGGGGTTGTCGTTAGAGGTTACGATGGAGGATTCTGGCACATGGATACCGCAAAACTTGCACTGGCGCATGTCTTCAGATTTGCTAGTGTCCTGGTGCTCGATTTCCTCTGTAAACGGGTCTTTGGCAAACATGCGTTTGACTAACCAGAGCAACATCGCAACCACGATAAATAGTAAAATAAATCGAATGATCATAGGGATAAAGTTAATAAATACAGAATCTGGATTTCAGGATCGCTAGTCTATGATTATAGGGGTAAAACAACAAATTCGCCCAACCTGATTGTGATTGAATTTTGCATAGTGTTACCCCATGGCATAAACCATTAAACCCTGACGAACGTCGGGTTAATGCAACATATGGACAAGACTTCAAAATTATTACATCTAGTGACTTGCTGAACATCGAAAACATGCCTATACTGCGCGGCGATTTTCGATTATTGATGCCCACTCCTGGAGAGCCAATCAATGAACCTGGCATTAGAGTTACCTAAAAATTACAAGCCTTCTGTGAAAGAAGAGTACATGTCGCCCAGGCAACTGGAGTATTTTCGCCAGAAGTTACTGGCCTGGCGCGCTGAATTGCTGAAGGAATCCGAAAATACCATTTCCCATTTAAAAGAGGAAAACTGGCAGGAACCGGATATTAATGATCGAGCCACCCTGGAAACCGACGCTGCACTCGAATTGCGTACCCGGGATCGCTATCGCAAACTGGTAAATAAAATAGATTCTGCACTATCCCGCCTCGCCGAGGGTAGTTATGGATACTGCGAAGATACCGGAGAAGAGATCGGGTTATTCAGACTGGAAGCCAGACCTATCGCTACGCTGACGGTCGAGGCACAGGAAAAGCACGAACGCCTCGAAAAGCAACGCCGCGACGACTAGCTCGCGTATTACATGAAGGCGGCACTCGAACTGATGAATATAATTATAATTCAATAGTTTATCTCAGGGTGATGACATGATTGGAGATTACAGTTTGTGCCTGAACGAATTCAGGAAAAATCTGGCTGCTCTCGGCAACTGCTCCCTGCGTTGCTCTACCACCT
>JBGUEB010000129.1:0-9383 GCA_041821565.1 Gammaproteobacteria bacterium
CACATCAGGGCTGTTTTGCCTTTGTAGATAGAGTTTTGCTGTACCCCGCTGTTAATTAAGTCTAAAGCGATGGTTTCATATTCTTTTCTGGCAGCAATGATAAGTGGTGGTTCTATATTGTTTGCTTTAGTTTCGGTAGAGGCCCCTGATTTTAACAAGGCATTCACAACTTCTCTATGCCCATTTTCGACCGCCAGATAGAGAGGGGTTTTACCACCAGGCAGACGGTAATCGGGTTTTCCTCCCGCGCCCAAAAGCAGCTCAACGATCTCTGTATGGCCCTTCCAGGCAGCACGGGACAGGGGTGTATGTTGCTCTGGGTCAAGGCTATCTAAATTCGAAGTGGTTTTAATCAGAGAGGCTACAACGTCTGCCAGGCCGCGCCATGCGGCAACATTTAATGGCGGCCAGTTTTTAAATGGGTTTTTCTGTTTGTTGGTAACAGAAGCCTGCCGAGCGGCATTATTAGCAAGCATTTTAGTAGAGGGTTTATTGGTCACGGGGGCAATTTTGGTTTTGGCGTAAGTCCCTCCCCGGTTTTTAAGTAAAGCGGTAACCCGACTATTTTTTTGGTTAACAAGGTCCAGCGGGGTGTATCCACTATCGTTGGTTACGTTGGGGTTAGCTTTGGCCGCGAGGAGAATTTTGACAATAACATCATCATTATTTCGTGCAGCAAGGTGTAGCGCCGTGTTGCCCTGTTTATTCTTGCGGTTGATAGTGGATGTATGTTTTAGCAATTCCTGGGTGATAGTGGCATGCTTGTTTTTTGCCGCGATCATTAAGGCGGTTGAACCATGTTGATCCTGGTAGTTGGGTAAAGCGCCGTTTTCTATCAAGAGTCGAACAAAATCCCTGTTGTTCTTTTCTACGGCCATCATTAGAGGTGTTTTACCATATCCATCGATGACGTTTACATCCTGTTTTTGTTTCAGGAGTTGCTGCAATGTAAACATGTCATTGTTTCGTATCGACAGGAAAAGCGCATCGGTTGAATTTTTTACGAGGGGGTTGCCAGTCAGGTCAGGCGATGAAAGTGCATCTAGCCTGGTTTTTGCCTTCCGATGCCCCTGCTGCGCGGATTTTTGATACCAGAACGATGCTATTTCAATGTTTTTTGTAACGCCTTTTCCGCTTTCGTAAAGTGTCCCAAGATCATATTGAGCTTTGGCATGGTTCTTCTCGGCGGCCAGGGTTAGCCAATGAATAGCGGCCTTGTAGTCTTGCGTAGTGCCTTTGCCGGTAATGTAGAGTGAAGACAGTAGATATTGAGCTTCGGTATCTCCCGATTTTGACAGGTCGGTCAGTAGCGCATACGCATCGGTATATTGCCGGATCCGAATAGCGAATTTGGCATCATCCAGTGGTGCCGCTTCGGTGAGCGTGGTCAGGCATAGTAATATAAGACCCATCAGCGGTATGACGCTAGCAGATTTTACAGGTCTAGGCTGTACCATGTTTGGTCTCGATTGAAATACCGATATTTTCGAGGAATGGGGTCGGTAGTATGCCGCCTGCACATACGATAATGGCATCATTCTTGATGGTTTTTATGGTGCCGTTATGTTCAATGTCGACGGAGTGCGCGGTGATTGACTTTACATTCGATCCGAGCATCACGGTTAATCCCTGTTGTTCAGAGGCCAGGTCTACTTTTTCGCGGTTTTTAGGCTTGGCGCGGGAGAATGAATCGCTGCGGTATGACAATGTGACCTGTGAGCCAGTCTCATCGGCAATACTGGTGGCGGCTTCCAATGCGCTATCACCACCGCCAACGACTAAGACATGCTGATCTCGATACTGGCTGGGATCAATCAGCCGATAGACTACCTTCGGCAACTCTTCACCCCCGACACCCAGTTTTCGGGGCGTGCCACGCCTACCGAGGCACAATAATAAAGTAGTTGCCGAATACGTGTTTTTTGATGTGGTTATTTGAAAATTATTTTCGGTTTTGTCTACCTCGTCAAGCCGTTCGCCAAAGTGAATGATGAGTTTTGTTTCAGAGATAATTCGCTCCCAAAATTCGAGTAATGCCTCTTTAGTGGTTTCCCTGAATTTAACTTTTCCAGCCAATGGCAATTCTACTGGCGCTGTCATAACAATCTTGTTACGGGGAAAATGGGAAACAGTGCCGCCAAAGGATTCCTGGTCTATCGTAACGAAATTTAGGCCGTTGGCTTTAGCTGTTAATGAGGCCGCAATACCTGCAGGGCCGGCACCGACAATGACCAGATCCAGAACTGAAGAGTTCTGTTTCTGCGTCACTTTGCAAATTTCCTGCACTGCCTGTTTGCCTTGTTCGATGGCGTTACGAATTAATCCCATACCGCCTAACTCACCCGCAATAAAAATACCCGGCACGCTAGTTTCAAAATTAGGTTTCAGTACGGGAATGTCCACACCGCGTTTTTCTGTACCGAACACCAGGGTAATCGCATCAAAAGGACAAGCTGTTTTGCAGGCCCCGTGTCCAATGCAATTAGAGGGTTTGACCAGCTGAGCCTTGCCGTCGATTAAGCCTAATATATCACCCTCGGGGCAGGCACGCGCACAGGCATTGCAACCCAGGCACAGGTTTGGGTCGATCACCGGGTGCAGGCTAGGAGGTTCAGAGAGGCCCGATGCTAAAGCTTCCGCTTTATTCTTTAGTGAAGTTCGGTGTCGAAGGTACTTAAACAGCGAGTATCCACTCCAGATCAGGATCATCGGAATCGTGTAGATAAGAAGTGGATAGATGTTGGTGGCGATATTGGTCATGCTGAGTTTATTTTTTTGTGGCCTTTTATTTTAGACGCTTATAGCGGCAATTTTTGATTTACTTGAATTTAAAATATATTGGGATTATATTCCCAATATATTTTAGTTGATATCAGTATATCGCTCATCAACGCCACAACAAGATTACTTCGCCCTCTGGTGAAGATATTGCTGCGCAATGGTATTGACTATGGCACTTTTGCTGAAGTGATTCGCAAAGTCTATGTGGACTCCGCCTTTGACCAAATTAAAGAGAGTGGTAAGCGTCCTACTATTTCCAGTATTTCGGCCATCACGGGTTTAACGCGAAAAGTGGCAAATGCTTTTGGAAGAACTAGATAGCTTTTTATCGAAAAACGAAACCAGAGACTTTGCAGCAAATTACGTTGCCCTGGGGACTTACTATGCAAGGGAAATCTATTCTCCTATTGCCTCGGAAAACAGCCTGGAAGCTATCTAAATATTTAAACTGATATTACTCACCATGGTATTAATCTCTAGTACACCAACCATTCGTCGGAAAGATGAGCGAAATGAGTATATGCAAACCAAAAGCCTTATTTAGTGCCTATAGTTAGGCAATCCAATATCTGTGTAATTATTCACAAATATTGGAAACTGGTAGTAAAAACTCGAAATTGGGAGTAAAAACTCGATGGCGTTAAATCACTTGAAAACTGCAGCATTTTGATCTTTCAAAGTATTACAGATTGGCTGGGCCAATCATACATGACTACTTGTGGCGGTGGTGGTGATAATGTTATTACCGGCATTGGTGAATCAGGGATATCCACCTCTGACACGATCGAAGGTTTTCACAGTATTTTTGTTAATGGTGTCGAGTATGAAACGGATACTGCATCAAGTGTGCTTGATAGCAAGAGCGCTTCTGACGACACGGTTTTGCGATTGGGAATGGTAGCCACCGTAATAGGTACTGTCGATGATTACTGTACTACTGATACGGCTATTAGCGTGGAATTTGACGATAAGGAGCAGGGGTCGATCACGGCGATTACTCCTGATGCCGATGGTAGGTTAAAAACCCTGACTGTACCGGGTTTTTCTGCTCTGGCTGATCATACCCTGACTGTTTTTGATGAGGTGACTTTCAAGACCCCGGCATTAAGGAGGAGGCAAAATAATGCTGATTGAATCTACCCCAGCAACCAGCTCCGATACCATAACAGGACGCACTTCACCGACTCAGGCACTAACTACTCGTTCGCCGCCATTGCCTACCTTGTTTACGCTAGCGGTTATAACCGCGTTGTATCTCGGATGGACTATACGGAATGAGTATTTAATAACGGCTGAATCTGGCCTGGGTTATGCCCTCGGCATTATTGGCGGCTCGATGATGTTATTGCTGTTGATCTACCCGTTGAGAAAACGCTTTCATCACAGCGCAATATTTATTTTTTCGACTAAAAACTGGTTTAAGTTGCACATGATACTGGGTGTGCTCGGGCCTCTCCTGATACTTTATCATTCTAACTTTAGTCTGGGCTCAACCAACAGCAACGTGGCATTAGCCAGCATGTTACTGATGGTCACCAGCGGTCTGATTGGCCGATATATATACGGCAAAATTCACTATGGCTTATATGGAAAGAAGGTTCAATTACAGGAATTAATGAAACACCAGTTGCTGGCAAGAAAACAATTAGATGATGATCAAGCCGACGAGGCTATTTTTATCAGTGAAACCCTCAACGATAGATTACATTCATTTGAACGTTCGCTTGTGGGTCGAAAAGGACTGCTTGGAAATCTATTTAGAGTTGTGAGCCTGGGTCTAACAACACGGATTAGCTACTGGATGTTAGTTCGGCGTTTGAGAAAAGACCAGCAACACAATAAGTGCTATATGCGCTTATCAAGGGCAGAAAGGCGACAACACTTTAATCCAGTACGCCTGCATATTGATAGCTACCTGTCGACCGTACGAAAAATCAGCGGGCTGATTTTTTATGAGCGGCTATTTTCCCTGTGGCATATGTTGCATTTACCTATTTTCTTCATGCTCATTATCACTGGTTTTGTGCATGTTTATGCCGTTCATGCCTACTAGTTGCCGAAGATGTCAGGGGCTAGATCCAATTGTGTAAATTTGCGAGATCCTGGTGTCCTGGTTCTACTCTGCCTCGCTGTTCTGGCCATTTATGGTAATCCAGCATGGGCTGATGAGGGCTTTGTTTTCAAAAAACTGCTGATGCCCGGAGATGTTATCGAGGGACATGCCGAATACGAGGAAGATTGCAGTAACTGCCACGGGGACGATGCGAGTATTACCCAAACCAGCCTGTGTCTCGACTGTCACGAAGATGTGGCGTCAGACGTCCAGCAATCCAGGGGATTCCATGGGACTGTTACTAATGCCGGGAATCGTGAATGTACAATTTGCCATAGCGAACATGTCGGGCGACAGGGAGATATTGTGAATCTGGACAATGATAGCTTTGATCACAGTCAAACCGACTTTGAACTTAAGGGTAAGCATACCGAAACACTCTGCGCATCCTGTCACTTGCCAGAAGAGAAATACCGGGAGGCGCCTGATTCATGTTTTGCCTGCCATGAATCTAGCGACAGGCATAAGGGCGCATTTGGTAAAGAGTGCCAGGATTGTCATTCACCTGTTGGCTGGTCTGAGACCCGGTTTGACCACAGTGAAACAAAATTTCCCTTGAAAGGGCGCCATCAGGAAATCCAGTGTAATGCCTGTCACCCCGACGAGAAATATAAAGATACCCCTTTAGCCTGTTTTTCATGTCATGCGATCAATGACGTCCATAATAGCGTTAACGGCGAAGAGTGCGGTAAATGCCATAAGCCGACCGGTTGGGAAAAGCTAAGCTTCGATCACAATAAAGATACTGATTTTGCACTGAAGGATGGGCATAGCAACCTGGCATGTAATGCCTGCCATCAAGAGTCTGGGTTTGATGAGAAACTCAGCACTCTTTGTATAGACTGCCATCAAAATGACGATGAGCATGATGGTCAAAATGGTAAAAAATGCGAAAGTTGTCACTCGACAAAACTGTGGGCCAAAACCACTTTCGACCATGGTCGTGATACTAAATTTGATTTGCGCGGAAAGCACGAAGAGCTTTCCTGTGAAAGCTGTCACCGTGACGGAACTGTAGACGTCGAGCTCGGAAAGGACTGCATAAACTGTCATCGAATAGATGATGTGCACCGGGGCCAGCAGGGCAAGCAATGTAGCAATTGCCACAGCCCGGTCGGTTGGCTCAATAGAGTCCGATTTAACCATGACCTAACGTCTTTTCCTTTGCTGGGTATGCATTCGGTGACCAGCTGCGATTCCTGCCACGGTTCCAAAGTGTTCGGCGATGCCGAAAATGACTGTGTTGAATGCCACAGGCAGGATGACTCCCATGATCGCGCCCTCGGGCCGGATTGCGCCGACTGTCATAACCCTAACGATTGGCAGCTATGGTCTTTTGATCACGATACCCAAACTGACTATCAGCTCGATGGGGCTCATGAGGGCTTAAGCTGTAATGAGTGCCATTACAAGCCAGTGAGAGCTAAATCTGGGAATGCCAGGGTAAAGCAAAGCTCAGCATGTAGTGCCTGCCATTTAAACGACGATGTTCATAACCGCCAATTCGGTCGCGCCTGCGATCGTTGTCATGTCACCGACTCTTTTAAGAAAATCACGCTGCAATAGCCATGAGAACGACAATTAGAAAGTCAGCAATTATTGCCAAATTTATCAGCATGTTGGCTATTTCTTTCTTATCTGTGTCTTTAGAATTAAGCGCCCAGGATCAATTTGAATTCGATCACTTCACCACGGGGTTCCCGCTTAGAGGTGCGCATATCGACCAGGATTGTGAACGCTGCCACACGCGCGGCCTGTTTAAGGGGACACCAAAACAGTGTGTTGGTTGCCATCAGCGGGGTGGCACTGTTAGAGCATCGGCCAAGCCGTTTGATCATATCAATACCAGGGATAACTGTGAAGACTGCCATTACAATACTACCTGGCGTCCAGCGGTGCGGGTGGATCATGCAGACGTCAGGGGTAGCTGCGCCAGCTGCCACAATGGCAGCACTGCCGAGGGCAAGCACCCGACGCATATCGCCAGCTCCAACACCTGCGATGATTGCCATACCACCAACAGGTGGGGCAATGTGAACTTCGATCATAGCGGGGTGACGAACTCCTGCGTCTTTTGCCACAATGGCAGTACCGCCACGGGTAAAAATCCCACCCATATTAATACAACCAATACCTGCGAAGACTGCCATAACTATTATTCCTGGATACCAGTAACGCAAGTAGATCATAGCGCCGTTATTGGCTCTTGCGTGAGCTGCCATAACGGCAGCACTGCCGAGGGCAAGCACCCGGGGCATATCCCCAGTTCCAACATCTGTAACGAATGTCATACAACCGACAATTGGGATGTACCCTAGTGAACGGTACTCGCACCAGCATTCAAATACCCACCTGGATCACCCCGGCATATAAACCTGATTGCGCGGACCGTGATGCGAATGACTTCAAACCGCGATACCATAAAAAGTATGAAAACCCCGGTGTGAGCGACAGCGTAAGCGAACCCGGGAATTGTCTGGGCTGTTGTCATATTTATACAGACAGTTTGCTAACCACGATCAAAGATCATCGTAATGGTGAACATCAGACCACGGATGGTGGGTTTTGACGCTTGTCGATGACTCTTGTCGTTGTCACAGCATATCCCATAAAACCTTATGTCTTATTCAGTTCGAATTAAAAGTGATCAAATTCTATCCATTTGTTTATTCGTTGGCGTGAGTGTTTTTTATACCGCTGTATTGGGGCAGGTTAATGACGATGTGCTTTTTGGCAGCTCGGATAACCTGATAACCATATTGAAAAAGTCTGATCCAATATTGGCTGATTTACTGGATGCAGCCAATCGTGCCATGTTAGATAAAAATTACAGCAGGGCGGTTCAACTGTTTACCAAAATACGGGATGCGAGCAGCGGTGAAGTGCGCAGACATGTACAGGAGTTACTCGGTGTAGCGCGTGAATACAATGGCCAGCTCGCCCATGCTATAGCCGAGTACCAACAATATCTTGAAGACTACCCGGAAGCTGAGGATGCTAAACGGGTTAAGCAGCGCCTGACTGCTTTAATTACTGCGCCGGAAATACCAAAGGAAAAACTGAGAACAGGTCGGCGTCAAAGTGCTGAAGACGGTAGCGAGTGGGAAAGACGATCCAATTTTAGTTTTTCACAATTCTATTATCGAGCTGAAACTACAGTAGAGCAGGAAGAGACGCGACTGATTCGATCCGACCTGATTAGCAGGCTGGATTTTTTCGGCAGTGCGCGTAAGGGGGACCTCGATTTCGGAACGCGTATTACTGGCAGCTATCGTAATGATTATCGACCCGAGGATACCGAGGGTGGTGAGTTTCTGCCCGACATTATGACGGTAGATGGAAGGCATACAGGTGTCGGTCTATATGCTCAACTAGGCAGGCAATCGGGTGTAAGAGGCGGTGTACTCGGACGTTTTGACGGTATTAATGCGTCCTATGACATGGGTTCGGTAGTTACCCTGAACACGGTATATGGTTACCCGGTCGATATCACCGACAGGACAATGATCAATACGGATCAGGAGTTCTATGGATTGAACTTCGACATAGGCACCTTATGGGGTGGTTGGGACTTTAACGCGTTTTACATCACCCAGGAAAATGCCGGCATTTCAGATCGTGAGGCGGTCGGTGGTGAAGCGCTCTATTTTGATACTACCAAATCGTTGTTCACCCTGGTTGATTACGATATTGGATACGATGATTTGAATATTTTTCAGTTAATCGGTAACTGGACAGTAGTAGATGGCACGGTCTTTAACCTGGTCGTGGATTACAGAAATAGCCCAATATTGACCACTACCAACGCTATTCAGGGACAAGGGGTCGAGGAATTAGAAGAACTATTTGGTCTGTCTACAGAGGCCGAGCTACGTCAGTTGGCCAGGGATCGAACGGTAGCCAGCCAGTCAGTGACAGCGGGTATAACACAGCAGCTAAATGTAAACTGGCAATTTATCGGTGAGGTCACGGTTGCTGAATATGGAGAGACAGTGGCATCCGGCGGAGTTGAAGCCGTCGCTGGAACAGGCAAAGAATACTTTTACTCAACCCAGTTTATAGCCAGTAGCCTTTTTTACGATAATGACGCCTTGATCCTGGGCTTACGTTACCGGGATAACTCCAATACCGATACCTATACGATGGATGGTAACTGGCGTATCGACGTAAACCGTAAATTACGCCTGAACCCACGACTACGTATCGATTACAGGGAATATACGGAGGGCGGCGATAGTCGCTGGCTCGCCAGGCCATTTATTGAAGTGGATTATCGAGTTAAAAAATGGATCAAGTTTGAAATGGATCTAGGTTACGAATGGCTCGATGAGACTTTTGCCAACAGCTCGGAAAACACTACCGGGTATTTTCTGAGTGTTGGTTACAGGGCGCAATTTTGAGTCACATTGAATTCTCAGGAAATAATTTATTTGTGACCTATACTCAGAGATCGCCTGCACACACATTGTATTGGTTGACCGGTGCGAAG
>JBGUEB010000130.1:0-9362 GCA_041821565.1 Gammaproteobacteria bacterium
CCTGAACAAGGAGGCAACCACCACCTGTGAGGCTAACTTTGTTGCCGTTGATGGTCCAGCAGTAGATAAGCTGGTCAACGAGTTTCCATTCTACGGTACTACAGTAATTCCTGCCGGCATGTATCGTGGTAACCCGGATGACGTACCAACTTTTGGTGTATTGGCTACTTTCGTATCGTCTACTGCGACTTCGGCTGACACTATCTACGCGGTCGTAAAAAGCGTATTCGACAACTTCGAGTCGTTCAAAAAGTTGCACCCCGCGTTTGCACATCTGAATGAAAAAGACATGATCAGCAAGGGCGTATCTGCACCACTACATGACGGCGCAATCCGCTACTACAAGGAACGTGGCTGGATGTAATCCAGGTCTGTAAACAAGGGGGCCCCTGGCCCCCTTGTTTATTTAACTCAAGCCACACTGTGAATCCTGGAAATATGGCCTGAGTTAAGTAAGCAAGCTTTACCCACTAAATTAATAAGGAGCCATCGATTAATTCAAAATTAATGAGATGTTCCAGACAATAACACGCGCGAAAAAATGAGGAGAGGCCGCAATGGTCGAACAGACAGAAAAATCTCAGGCATCCGAAGCTGAACTGGAGGCGATGATAGCGGCTACCGATACCGGTGCGCGCAGCCCCGAAGGTAATGTTGGTAAACTAATTATAATAACCGCGTTCAGCTGGTCCCTGTTTCAACTGTGGATTGCTTCACCCTTGCCGTACATGGACATATTTTCCTCCTGGTTACCGGTTCTGAACAATACCGATACCCGCTCCATCCACCTCGCCTTTGCCATCTCGTTAGCGTTTTTGGCCTATCCCGCATTAAAAAGCTCGCCTCGCAACAGGATTCCGATTCAGGACTGGATGATGGCGCTTGGTGGGATCATTGTGACCATGTATTTATCGGTTTTTGCGGCGGAACTGGGAGAGCGATCCGGATTGCCAACCTCGACGGATTTGGTGATGGCAGGCATCGGCATAGTGCTGGTGCTGGAAGCAGCACGGCGTGCGCTGGGACCACCGTTGATGGTAATCGCCGCCATATTTCTCAGCTATGTGTTTTTTGGTCACCTTGGACCGGACATCATTGCCTGGAAAGGTGCTTCTTTTGGTAAAGCCATGTCGCACATGTGGCTTACCCAGGAAGGTGTTTTTGGTGTCGCGCTGGGTGTATCGACATCGATGGTATTCCTGTTTGTACTATTTGGTTCGATGCTGGAAAAAGCCGGGGCCGGTAATTATTTCATCTGGGTTGCTTTTTCTCTACTCGGCCATATGCGTGGTGGTCCGGCGAAAGCAGCCGTGGTTTCATCCGCATTGACGGGCCTGGTTTCCGGCTCCTCGATTGCCAACGTTGTCACCACTGGCACTTTTACCATACCACTGATGAAACGCGTTGGCTTCTCGGCTGAGAAAGCGGGAGCTGTGGAAGTAGCGTCTTCGACCAATGGTCAGCTGACACCGCCGGTAATGGGTGCCGCGGCATTCCTTATGATCGAATTTGTCGGTATCTCTTATATAGAAGTCATCAAGCATGCTTTTCTGCCAGCAATCATCGCCTATATAGCGCTGGTTTATATCGTCCATCTGGAAGCATCGAAAGCAGGCCTGGAAGGCTTAAAAAAGACTGTTCAGACTTCCTTTATGCGTAGTTTAACCGTCTACATCACGGTTATTCTTGGAATCATTATATTATCGGGTATCTGTTATTACGGTTTTGGCTGGTTGAAAGACGTGGGTGGTGATTTTACCTTCTGGATTGCGTCTGCAATTGTACTGGTTGCCTATGTATTCCTGGTCAAGTACTCGACCAAATTTCCTGAGTTGGGGCGCAGTGATACGATCGAAGAACTACCGGTACCGGGACCGATTGTTAAAGCCGGCCTTTACTTTTTATTACCGGTCGCAGTTTTAATATGGTGTTTGACGGTTGAGCGCCTTTCTCCCGGATTGTCAGCATTTTATGCCACAATATTTATGGCTATCGTAATTCTGACGCATAAGCCACTGAAGGCAATGTTTCGCGGTGAAAGTCAGTTCGATAAATATTTCAGGGAATGTCGTATTGATTTTGCCGATGGTATGGTGGCTGGCGCCCGGAATATGATTGGTATCGGCGTCGCGACTGCCTGCGCGGGCATCATCCTGGGTACTGTTACGCTGACTGGTATAGGCCTGGTGCTGGCTGAGTTTGTCGAGTTCATTTCGGCCGGTAATTTGATTCTGATGCTGATATTTACCGCGGCTATTAGCCTGGTGCTTGGCATGGGTTTGCCGACCACCGCAAACTATATCGTGGTTTCCTCATTGATGGCACCAGTCATCGTTTCGGTCGGCGCCAGCAATGGCCTGATCGTGCCACTGATAGCGGTTCATTTATTCGTGTTTTATTTTGGCATACTAGCGGACGATACCCCGCCCGTGGGTCTGGCGGCCTATGCCGCGGCAGCTATTTCTGGAGGTGACCCGATTAAAACGGGTATACAGGGATTTACCTACGATATACGTACCGGTGTGCTGCCTTTCATGTTTATCTTTAATACCGAATTGCTGTTGATAGGCATTACCGGCCCGATCCATTTGATTGTCGTAGTCAGCTCTGCGCTGGTAGCGATGCTATTGTTTGCTGCGGCGACGCAGGGATTTTTCATTACGCATAGCAAGAAATGGGAAACGGTAGCACTGCTGCTCATCACTTTTACCCTGTTCCGCCCTGGATTCTTCATGGATATGATTTACGACCCACTGGTAAAGGTAGAGGCCAGTAAAATCTACGAGGTTGCCGAAGAGCAACCGGCGAATGGATTATTGAGAGTCCACGTTTTGGGTGAAACCCTGGAAGGTGATTTAGTAGACAAGGTAGTCATGCTGCCCGTTGGCGCACCCGGGCCAGGTAAGGACCGTATAGAAATGGCCGCGGGTCTCGAACTCCGCCAGGAAGGTGAGAAGATGTTCGTGGACAATATCGTGTTTGGCAGCGCTGCCGAAAAACAGAAGCTTGATTTTGACTGGGAGGTTGTTGACGTTCAGAAAAAAGCTGACACGCCGAACAAGCGCTGGTTTTATATACCGGCGATTCTGCTATTGATATTCGTCTGGAAAGTCCAGACCGTCCGCCGTGATAAAGATAAAATTGGGACAGCCGGAGGTGTTAGTCATGCCTGACAATATACTTTTTCCAGTGGATCTGGAACACACCGCCGAATCCGAAAAAGCCTTGAAAATTGCAATTGAAGAAGCCCGGCGGTCAAATGCAAAGCTCACTATAATGACCGTCGCACCAGGTTTTGGGATGCCAATTGTAGCCTCTTACTTTGAAAAGGGGGCGGTAAAGAACGCACTGAAAGAGATCGCTCGCCAACTAAAGCAGTATGTCGATGATAATATTCCAGATGATGTTGAAACCAGGGCTATCGTCGTCGAGGGAAATCCCGCCGAGCTAATTTTAAAGCAGGCGCAAAACGATAATATCGATTTGATCGTAATCGCCTCGCACAACAGCCAGATAGAAAACTTGTTGCTGGGTTCCTGCGCCGCCAAGGTCGTGCGGCATGCGCATTGTACCGTGACGGTAGTTAAGTAAACCCTGTCAAGAGAGATTAAAATAAGACCACTGTGACACCTCTGGTCATAGGTCTGGTTCTGTTCGCCGCTCTATTACACGCGAGCTGGAACGCAATGGCGAAATCTGGTGGTACACCAGAATACAGCATTGCCTCCTACCAATTGGTCGGCGCCCTGGTTTGTTTACCATTTTTATTTGTGTTGCCATTGCCCCTGATTGAAAGCTGGCCGATGATTTTACTATCGGTAATCTGGCATAATTTTTACTACTTCACGCTTGCGAAATCATATCGGGCTGGCGATTTGTCGCAAATGTACCCCCTGTTTCGCGGCCTGGCGCCCGTGCTGGTTGCAATCGGTGCGGCTGTATTTGCACATGAATGGTTATCACCTGGATCAATGCTTGGCATCGGCCTGATCAGTTTCGGCTTGATCAGCATTACCTTACTGGGTGGTCAGTTTGGCAAGATTTCACCGCTGGCGCTGCGATGGGGGCTTGCCACTTCGGCGCTCATTGCTATGTATACCGTAACCGACGGTATGGGCGTGAGAGTAGCTGGTAACAGTTTGAGTTACATCCTCTGGCTATTTGCACTCGAACCCATACCGATTTGCCTGATTTTACTGTTTGTAGATAGGGACGGCTGGTTCGGTTACATGCGTAACAAGCCGGGCAAGATTGTAATGGGTGGGCTAGCTTCGTCGTCAGCATACGGACTGGTAATTTTTGCGATGGGACTGGGTTCGATGGCCATGGTCTCGTCTCTGCGTGAAACCAGTGTTATTTTTGCAGCCTTGATAGGTACCCTGGTGTTTCGCGAAGCCTTTGGATCTCAACGTATTTTTGCGTCGGTGTTGGTGGCCTGTGGGGTTATTTTGATTCGGTGGTTGGCCTGAGATTTTCTGAGTTTCACTCACCATCCTACACGCCAGGGCACCAAAGACTGGAAAGTTAGAACCAATCAATTAATCCAACCCTGCTTAACAGAAAACGTTCATGATATAGTCTCAGTTCCTACAATCTAAAATAGTACCCTCGATGCTTACCAGTTCCTTTCCTTCTGTCAATCTTAGCCACAAACCAACCCCGTTGGAAAGACTGGATAATCTCAGTGATGACTATCAAACCAATATCTGGATCAAACGCGATGACTGTACCGGCCTTGCTTTTGGCGGCAATAAGAGTCGACAACTCGAATACTATATTGGCCACGCGAAATCACTGGGTGCCGATACCTTGCTAACCACCGGGGCGGTACAGTCCAATCATGTACGTATGACAGTAGCGGCAGCACGCAAGACGAATATGGACATAGAGGTCCAGCTTGAGCATCGCGTAGATCGGGATCATGTCGAGTATCATGAGTCCGGGAATCCATTTCTGGTGAAAATAATGGGCGCAAAAATACACTATTACCCTGTTGGTGAGGACGAGGATGGTGCCGATCAGGCCATGATCGACCGGGCCGAAGTTTTAAAAGCCGAAGGCAAAATCCCATACGTGATTCCATTATCTAATGCAAACACACCCTATGGCGCTTTGGGCTATGTAGAAGCGGCGGAAGAAATCTTGCCGCAACTTAAATCGAAAAATATTCAGCCAGTTCGATTTATCGTACCGACGGGTAGTGCTTCGACCCATGCTGGTTTTCTGTTGGGCTTGCGGGCTTCTGGGTGCCAAATTCCGGTTCAGGGCATTTGTGTGCGTCGTGAAGCAGTAAGTCAGAAAAATCGCGTGATAACGAAAATCCAGTCGGTATCAGAATTGATGAATCTCGACATTAGCATTAGTGGGGATGATGTAATCTGTGACGACAGGTTTCTGGCACCCGGCTACGGACTGCTGAATGCCCCCACCACAGCGGCGATCAAACTGCTTGCACGCCGGGAGGGGATTTTTCTCGACCCTACTTATACGGGGAAAACATTCGCTGCTTTGGTCGATTGCCTTCAAAGTGGAGGCTACGGCATGGACGACCACATTGTCTTTTTACATACGGGTGGCGCACCGTCTCTGTTTGGTTATCCGGAACTGGTAATCGATTAATCCTGACAATGAAATTGGCCATTAACGGCTGGAGCTAGTTTTGGAAAATCTACAGTGGAATATTGATACCTTAGCCCATGTAATCGAAATATCGGTAGCCCCGGTATTTTTACTTGCCGGTATCTCTGGATTGTTGATGGTGTTGACCAATCGTCTGGCGCGGAGTATTGATCGGTCGCGGTCGCTACAAGGAGTGGAAGATGGCTTTTTGTCACCCGATCAACGGCTGAATATCGAGGCAGAAATGGCAAGTCTGCTAAAACGCAGCCGTTTCATTAACCTGTCGATTAGCCTGGCAACCTGTAGCGCTCTGCTTGTGTGCCTGGTCATCATCATGTTATTTCTTGGTAGCCTGGTCAGCTTCAATGTCGCAGATGTCGTTGCGAGCCTGTTTATAGTTTGCATGCTGGTGCTAAGTCTGGCTTTCTGCTGTTTTCTGGCAGAAGTTATTATTGCCGCTCGTTCGTTGCGCGCGCGCCTGGTGGGTATGGAGACCTATTCCAGGTTGGGTGAGCCAGGCGAATAAAAAAGCGTTTATTCGTCAGGCGTTACGGGTTCAATTATTTCGGCCCGAACAGGTTGACGACATTGTTTTTGGCAGAAGATATTAAAGTCGGTTTTTTGCTGGATTTGTCCTTAGCTTGATTTGCCTGCGCTGCAAGATCTTGCTGCTCTTGCCCATCTCCAAGAATGGCTCTATTGACCTTCTCGGTAAAATCCGTCAGCTCGGTATTATCGGATGAGAAGAGTGTAATCAGACCGTCAATTTCGGGTTCTGGCTGTTTTTTATCATCGTCAGTTGAGGTTTTTTTATCTGTCATGGTTGCACCCCTCGGTTTAAAAATTGAAACGCTGACTACTTCATATAGCATATAAAACGCTATTTAATAGCTTTTTGAGAGGGCGCGATACTATACCGCTAGTGATTTTTAAACAGTTGGACAGGTCCAGTCTCTGGTTGTAGCTGGTTTTAGCTGACTAGATCGGGTAAAAATGGTGGGCAAATCTTGAAAATTGAGTTTTAGTGGTTGACCAGCGAGATTATTTTAATCCGAGCAGACGGCTAAAAAAATGCTTCAGCGAGAATGGCCGTTCTTCTTCCGTGGCGACGCTATCGTTAATCAGGTCTGCTCTGGCCTGACGGCTACCGGGTTTTTCGGGCTCGTCGGTAAAGGCGCAACAGGCCACCTGGGTAAAGTCGGTGTTTTGAGTGTCATCGGGCACTAACTGTGCCGACTCACTTTCCGCTTCATATTCGGCTAACGCGCTATTGTCATTCATAGTAATCATCTACTTATATTAATTGATAAATTCAAGATAGTTTCTTAAATCTCCAAATATGTGTCGTGGGTCTCATTTTTTAGCTTATATTCAGGCTTCTAGCAGGTTTTATACTCGCGATTGAGTATTGTCAGTCACATCAACCATAACCGACATTTACCGCCTGCGACACTTGATCAAGTATAGTAGAGGGAATTAATTTTTGGGTAATAACTCTTTTTTTATTCGATCGCGGAAAATATTTTTGCGTTATTCTCAAGATACGGTTGGTGCCGGAAATCCTTCGTTCTGCACGTTAATGCAAGCAGGTAACCGGCTTCGATACAGGCGTCGAAGATAGGCATTATCTGGTTACCCGACAGGGTAAATATGGTACGCACGCCAATAGCGCTTAGCGTCGATACCACCAGGGTTGCACCATTCTTACTCATAGATTGCCTCGCGCGTATTAATCATTTAACTAATGACAGAAGTGTCGAAACTCAATTATCTTCACAATTCAAAATATATAAAACCTATATTTATTTTGCTTTATATTAAGTAAAATTTGATTAAATCATCGATATAGTGCCATGTCATTTCGCCGACTTAAAACATTAATCGCGGTTGCCGAGTGCGGATCCTTCGTCAAGGCCGCGAATTCGAATTTCCTCACACCCGCTGCCGTGAGCCAGCAAATGAAGACGCTGGAAGCAGAAATGGGTGTTGCGTTGTTCGATAGAAAAAATCGGACGCCTGCCCTGACACCCGTCGGCAGTGCCATGGTATCTAAAGCGCGTGAAATAGTGCGCGCCTACGAAAACATGGTGTCTTCGGTTACAGGCGAAGCTGCGCTCGAGGACGACCTTGCAATAGGCGCAGTGCCGACGACCATGGCTGGTTTAATTCCCAGGGCAGTTAAGTCCTTGAGAGATGCTTATACCGGCTTGCATATTCGTATTATGCCGGGCCCTTCCTCTGAACTTTATTCACTGGTAGATCGGGGATTTCTCGACGCCGCGGTTCTGAGTGAACCTGTCCGTGTTTACGATCATCTACGCTGGCTTGCCATCGTCGACGAGCCACTGATTGTACTGGCGCCTGAAAACTCACCTACAGACGACCCAAAAGAATTACTCGAGAGTTATCCTTTCATACGATTTAACAGCCGTGCCTGGGTAGGACAGTTAATCGACCAATGGCTGAATTCCCAACGGCTCAAAATAAATGAGGGCATGGAGCTGGATACACTGGAGTCGATATCCGCAATGGTGTATCACGGACTCGGTGTATCGATTGTGCCCATGCGTTGTGTGCCTTCACCACGCCCGCTGGCATTAAAGCGGATACCGATCGATCCACCCGCAAGTCCCAGGCGATTGGGAATCTTGTCGCGTCACGACAATGCCAAACATAAATTGATTAATATTGTTTTTCACGAACTCTGTTGTGTTGTCGAACTGAGCGGTCAATTACCGGCACTGGCTAGTCCTGATCCTGGATTTGTCCCCGAAGGCGTCTGATCAATTCGGATTCTGCTGCCTTACCATTAATAACCTGGTGTCGATAAATCCACTGTGGCATTAATCACATCAGTTAATGTTTATTTAAGATGGACCTTAAAATTATTTGCTTTCATAAACTTTTAATTAATTATTTAATAGGCGTTCATTTCTTTGTTAATCCGTCGTGACCGGGCATTAGGCAAATATATGGAGCTTTTAAGTTGCTGGAATCGAAAGACATACTCGAAGTAGCCGTATGGCGTGGCGATGCCTCTGGTGGTCAGTTTGTGACTTATCAGGTGCCCCGCCAGCCTAGTCAGACCATACTCGATGTGGTGACCTGGATTCAGCGCGAACTGGAGCCGGGTTTATCCTACCGGTTCGCCTGCCGTGTTGGCATGTGCGGATCCTGCGCGATGATGGTGAATGGAATTCCACGCTGGACCTGTCGTACGCACGTTCAAAAAGTATTACAGGATAACCGTCTGACAATCGAACCGATGCGTAATATGCCGGTGATCAAGGATTTGGTCTGCGATATGGATGAATTTTTTGCGAAATGGAAGAAGGCTGAAGGGCATTTTCGCGGTAGCAAAACGCGCCAGGATCCAGTCGAACAACTGCTACCGGATTCACCCAAACGACTCGCCGCCAGTGCCGCCATCGAATGCATCAACTGCGCAATCTGTTACGCTTCCTGTGATGTGGTGAGCTGGAACCCCGCGTACCTGGGGCCAGCCGCGCTCAATCGTGCCTGGAGTCTGGTCAATGATGAACGCGATATCGAACAACAATCAAGGCTTAAAGCAATCGCTTCGGATGCGGGTTGCCACAACTGCCATTCACATTCGAATTGTGCGACCTATTGCCCTAATGAACTGAATCCAACCGCATCCATTGCCGGTTTGAAACGTCTTGCGGCAAGGGCTGTTTTTAGCGGGAAAATCTAATCATGCTCGACGTCCGACTGTATCTCCT
>JBGUEB010000131.1:0-9357 GCA_041821565.1 Gammaproteobacteria bacterium
CATCGCCGAAAAACCTTCCTGATCGGCACGTACAGCCAACAATGTACCCTGCAAACCATCGCCCAGCATAAGAATACCGAAACCCAGTAATAGTGCCCAGGAGTGGCGCAGTGCCGAGCCAAATGTTGCGGGTCGTGTCACCTGGGTTTAAGTCTGCTGCTTTGCAATATACTCATGTTCTGACTTCGCTTTCATCGCCGGTGTGACACCAGAATAATTTAGAAAGAGAATATAACTGTAGCCAATACCGAAATGCAATCCCTGATCTATTGGGAATGTACAATAGGGAGTATCTCTGATTATTACCAATGTCGATGCTTTCCCCTCTCCCTCTCTGAGGGAGAGGGTGAGGGTGAGGGTGCATGAAGTGAGAACGAAGGCTTTACAGGCGAACCAATAGACTATCTTCTCGGATGCTTACCGCCAATTGCATTAGTCACTTCGGCGGCGGCTCGTTTAACTTTGGGCCCGAGTTTTGCGACAACCTCATCGGGAAATCGTACTGTCGGCCCCGACACTGATATGCCAGCAACTGCTTCGCCAAAGGTATTGTAGATATTCGATGCCACGCAACGCATACCCAAATAACGCTCCTCATCGTCAATCGACCACCCGCGTTTACGTGTTTCTTCAAGGTTGGCAAACAATGCTTCAGTTGATGTCAGGGTTTTCGAAGTGAATTCGGGCTGTCCTTTCAATTTCATGGTTTTTTCCACATCCCTGCGAGGCATGTCGGCGAGGAGAGATTTACCAATGCCGGATGCGTGCATATGACTGCGAGTACCGGGCCGAAAAAATGCCCGGATTGGATTGTGGGTTTCAATTTGATCGATAAAAACAACATCACCTTTATCTGTAATGCCAAGATTTGCGGTCTCGCCTGTATCCTCCATCAAGCCGCGCAATATTTTCCTCGCGGCCTCTACCAGGTTGGTTCTCACCAGGTAGGTATTACCGATGCGAAATGCCTCAATGCCTACCTGCCATTCCTGGGTGGTTTCGTTGAATTCAACGAATCCGTGCTTCTGCAAAGTGAACAGAAGTCGATGGGTCGAGGAGGGCGGCATATCGGCCCGCATAGCCAGATCGGTAAGCGTGATGTTGCCGACCTGTGCAAGCTCGCGTAACAGGGTGAGGCCCCGGTCGAGTGCCTGTACTGTACTCAATTTAGTATCTGTTGACACCGACCTGGGTCGACCGCGTGGTCTTTTCTGCACTGGTACTTTTTTATCTTTATTCATTGTTTACTCCGAGTAAGCGCTTTTTGGTGTCCCGATCAGGCGAAAATAAAATTACTGAAAATAATATTTAATAATTTTGGAAAATAAAAATAAGTTAAAAATCAACTAGTTATATATTTAATACAAATAATGGAAAATAATTTCAGAATAATTGAAAAACATTATAAATCATATATATTAGTTCCAACATCAATTTAGATAAGGAAAAGACATGACCGGCCAGAACCCTGTTTTTATTCCAGGCCCAACGAATATTCCCGATCGCCTGCGCGCGGCAATGAACGTGCAGTCAGCCGATCACCGTGCCCCCGACTTTGTAAATTTTCTATTGCCCTTGCTTGAAGATCTGAAAAAAGTGTTCAAGACTGAAACCGGTACGGTTATTACCTTTCCGGCGAGTGGCACCGGCGGTTGGGAAGCATCGATTACGAATACGCTTTCGCCTGGAGACAAGGTACTGGTGGCACGTTTCGGTATGTTCTCTCACCGCTGGATTGATATGTGCCAACGAATCAATCTGGATGTAGAAATCATCGACTGTGATTGGGGTACCGGTGCACCTGCCGATCTTTACGCCGAAAGACTGGCTGCTGATACTAATCATGAAATCAAGGCGGTTCTGGTAACCCATAATGAAACCGCGACTGGCGTCAAAAGTGATATTGGTGCCGTACGCAAGGCGATGGATGCATCGAATCATCCCGCCATGTTATATGTCGACTGTGTTAGTTCGCTCGCCTCGATGGATTTCCGCATGGATGAGTGGGGTGTGGACCTGGCGGTTTCCGGCTCACAAAAGGGTTTTATGCTGGCGACTGGTATGACGATTGTCGGTGTCAGTCAAAAAGCCCTGGCTGCCTGTGATTCGGCAACTTGCGCGCGGGTATTTTTCGATTTCGGTGATATGACCCGGGCTAACGCTTCCGGCGGATATCCCTATACGCCCGCACTGCCATTGATGGCGGGCTTACGTGAGAGCCTGAATATGCTGTTTGAGGAAGGCCTGGATAATGTTTTTGCACGGCATTTCCGTATCGCCGAGGGCGTACGCAGGGCAATCCAGGCCTGGGGTTTGAGTCTCTGTGCGGTGTCGCCTGATCTTTATTCCGATACGGTCAGCGCGATCTATGTGCCTGAAGGGTTCGATAGCGACGCGCTTACCAATCATGCCTTCGATAAATACCGGGTTTCCTTCGGTATCGGCCTGGGTCAAATGGCAGGCAAGGCATTTCGTATCGGGCATCTCGGATCCATGACCGATGTCATGGCATTATCGGGTATTGCCGCGATCGAAATGGCGATGAAAGACCTCGATTATCCAGTCGAACTTGGATCGGGTGTCTCGGCTGCACAGGAGTACTACCGTAACGACACCAGTATTGCTTAATCTCAGGCTGCCTGAGGGGAGTGTGAAAGTCATGCCTAAATCCAAACCGCTATATACCATGTCCAATACTAACCAGCTCTACATCCCGACTTTTGAGGATGTGAAAGCAGCGCATAAACGCATCGCGCCTTATATTCATCGCACGCCGGTTTTGACCTCAAGCTATTTCAATAGTCTCAGCGGTGCAGAGCTATTTTTCAAGTGTGAAAACTTCCAGAAAGCGGGCGCATTTAAGGTACGTGGTGCCTGCAATGCGGTGTTTGGCCTGTCCGACGAAAAAGCGGCCAAAGGTGTCGCAACCCATTCATCGGGTAATCATGCGCTGTCTCTGAGCTATGCCGCGGGACGTCGCGGAATCCAGGCTACCGTGGTGATGCCCCGCACCGCGCCCGAGGCGAAGAAGGCTGCCGTGCGAGGTTATGGTGGCGAGGTACTCGAATGTGAACCTTCGACTGCTGCACGCGAGGAAATGCTCGAAGAATTAGTGGCAAGAACCGGCGCTGATTTTGTCCACCCCTACAATGACCACAGGGTAATCGCAGGGCAGGGTACCTGCTCGCTCGAACTTTATCAGGATATTGGTGATCTGGATGCCATTGTCGCACCGATTGGTGGCGGTGGCATGATTTCGGGTACTTGTCTCACCATGTCTAACCTGTCGCCAAAGACCACAATTTATGCGGCAGAGCCGAAAAATGCAGATGATGCTTATCGCTCTTTTCACGCCGGTGAAATAATTGAAGACGATTCACCGCAAACCGTTGCCGACGGCCTCAAGGTAAGCCTGCGTCCACGCACATGGCATTTCATTTCAAAGTACGTGACTGATATTTTGCTCGCAACTGAAGAAGAGATTATCGATGCCATGTACCTCACCTGGCAGCGCATGAAAATTGTCATCGAGCCGAGCAGTGCCGTACCACTGGCGACCATACTCAAAAATAAATCGCTGTTTGAAGGTAAACGCGTCGGCGTGATCCTGACCGGCGGCAATGTAGACCTTAAAAAACTTCCCTGGATGAATTCCTGAATTAACTGGAGCATAAATAATGAATGCAATCACTAAAGCCGCCGATTTTGTCGTTGGCCTGAATATACCAGCCGAAGTCGGTATGGACGCGGAAGACATCTGTACGCCTGCACTGATTGTCGATCTCGATGCTTTCGAGCACAACATCGAGGTAATGCACAAGTACATTGTGGAAAATGGCCTGCGTCACCGAGCCCACGCAAAAACCCACAAGTCGGTTGATATCGCGCTTTACCAGATCGAACATGGGGGTGCCTGCGGCGTCTGTTGCCAGAAGGTTTCCGAGGCCGAGGCCATGGTTGCCGGCGGTGTAAAAGATGTCCTGGTTTCAAACCAGGTAGTCGATCGCAGGAAAATCGACCGTTTGGCAATGATGGCAAAAAAGGCGCGAACCCTGGTCTGCGTGGATGATATGGACAACATCGATGATCTTTCCGCGGCTGCGGTGAAACACGGGGTGACGATCGAGTGCCTGGTCGAAATCGACTGTGGTGCGGGCCGATGTGGCGTGTCATGGGGAGATCCCGTCGTCGCCCTCGCAAAAAAGATCGCTGCCAGCGATGGTTTGAAATTTTCCGGCCTGCAGGCCTACCAGGGTGCTGCCCAGCACGTGCATGATTTTGAGGAACGCAAGGGCAAGATTGATACCGCGATCAAGCAAGTGTCCGATACCGTTGAAATGCTGAAAGCCGAAGGTCTTGAATGCGACATTATCGGTGGTGCCGGTACCGGCTCCTATTACTTCGAGGGGACCTCGGGTGTTTACAACGAAATGCAGTGCGGATCCTACATATTCATGGATGCCGATTACCAGCGTGTGAAAGATGAGCAGGGCGGCGACATCTCTGAATTCGAAAATAGCCTGTTTATCTGGACATCCGTGATGTCAAAGGCCAAGGCTGACAAGGCTATCTGCGATGCAGGCCTGAAGGCCCAAAGTGTCGATTCGGGTTTGCCCGTGATCTTCGGGCGTAGTGATATCGAGTATATTAAATGCGCCGATGAGCACGGTGTAATCACCGATCCTGACAATAGCCTGAAACTCAATGACAAGCTAAAGCTGGTTCCGGGTCACTGCGATCCTACCTGCAATATCTACGACTGGTATGTTGGTGTGCGAAATGGCAAGGTTGAATGTCTGTGGCCGGTGTCGGCACGTGGTATGGCATTCTAATGCTTATCGTAACCGAGCAAGCCTGCAAGCAAGTGATAGGGCGCGGCGATTCTTTTAAAGCAGTAGAAGCTGTTTTTGCCGCGATGGCGAAGGGTGATGCCTGGAATTTCCCGGTCGTTCGTGAGGCGATAGGATATGCCGATGCCTTATATGGTTTTAAATCCGGTTTTGATCGAGCCGGACTGTCGCTTGGAGTCAAATCAGGCGGTTACTGGCCGGGTAACAGTAAAAAGGGTCTGACCAATCACCAGTCCACGGTGTTTCTGTTTGACCCGGATAGCGGGCAGCTACAGGCGTTGGTCGGTGGTAATTATCTGACCGCAGTGCGGACTGCTGCAGCCAGTTCGGTATCAATTGCACATCTGGCGCGCAAGGATGCCAGGGTACTCGGTATGGTCGGTGCGGGACATCAGTCCACCTTTCAGTTGAGGGCAGCACTCGAGCAGCGAGATTTCGAAAAAATAGTCGGGTGGAACCTGCAAAAAGATGCATTATCGAAACTTGCGACGATAGCCGAGGAAAACGGCCTGCCTTTTGAATCGGTCGAACGTGATCAACTTGCGGCAGAAGCCGATGTAATCATTACCATTACCTCGGCACATGAAGCGCTAATCATGAAAGACTGGGTCAAACCCGGTGCGCATATTGCCTGCATGGGAACCGACACCAAAGGTAAGCAGGAAGTTGATCCGGAACTGGTAGCGATGGCTAGCCTGTTCACGGACGAGATTGCACAGTCTGTAACCATTGGTGAGACTCAACATGCGATTGCTGGCGGACTAATTAGCGAAGACAATATCACCGCAATTGGTGATGTCATCAATGGTGATCACCCTGGCCGTAGCAGCGATACCGAAGTCACCTTGTTTGACGGCACTGGAGTTGGTTTGCAGGATCTGGCGGTTGCCGCGGCGGCGGCTAAGTTGGCAGAAGAGCAGGGCATGGCGCAGCAGGTTGAGCTTTAATTGCGGGATGATGGGGTGATTTCAATAGATCCTGTCTACCTGGCGGTAAATTAAATAATCCCGAAGCTATTTTTCGTATAAAATCAATAGACTATCGCCAACCACACGGATCCCCGAGTTCTACTTCTGAGTACTCGGCAATTCGTCTGCGTAACAGGCAACCGGGTAACTATGGAAAACCTCAATTACGCTTCCGCGCATGGCACTGTTCATGTCAGTGCCAAACGCTTTGAACCTTCGCCGTATAGCGACAAGTACAGGCGCGATGACGTCGTATTCGGTATCTATTGCCGACGGTTCTATCCATTATCGCTGGGTGAAGATCCGATCGAGCAATACTGGAAGCTGAAGCGTGGTGTCCTGCTTTTTGATGTACCGGAAAAACCCCTTGAAATCAAAGGACCGGGCGCTGTCGCCCTGCTTGAACGCGTCTTTAGTCGGCGTATCGACAATCTTAAACCCTGGCGAGCCCGCTACGCCATCGCCTGCACTCCACAGGGTGGTGTTCAGATGGATGGAGTGTTGATTCGTATGGCCGAAGATCATTTTTGGTATGTACAGGCAGACGGTGAATTTGAATCCTGGTTACATGCCCATTCGCATGATCTCGATGTTGAGATCACAGATCCTAAGTCAAGAGTCTTACAAATTCAGGGGCCAAAATCACTCGATGTATTGAAATCGGCTACGACTGGGCGGGTACCCGATAGCTTTGGCTATTTTCACGCCGCTAAATTTAATTTTGGCGGCCAGCAGTTACTGGTGACTCGTACTGGCTGGACCGGTGAACTGGGGTTTGAAGTTTACAGCGAGGCTGCTACCGACCATGGAGCGCTGTGGGACCATTTAATGGCGGCCGGTGCGCCTCACGGTATGGTTCTTAGCGCTGCTGAATCCATGGGCATTCGTCGCCTTGAAGCAGGTATTCTTGATAATGGTACTGACATGGACCACTCGATGACCCCATACGAAGCGGGGCTTGGAGCCTTTGTCGATCTCGGCAAGCCTGATTTCGTTGGTCGAGAAGCGCTCGCAAAAATCGACCAGGGTAGTCTGTTGTTTGGTCTTAGTTGTGCCGAAACTGCGCCTTTAGCCGGTCTGCAGGTACTCGAGGGAACTACTGTGGTTGGCCATATGACAGCCGGTGCCTGGACACCTTACCTTGAAAAAGGCATAGGCTTTGTGCGTTTTAATCAAAAAGATGACTGGCTCGGCCGCAAGCTCAGTCTTTGCAGCCCCGATGGGAGCTTACACGATTGTGATGTCGTCTCCTTACCCTTTTATGATCCTGAAAAGAAGATACCCCGGGGCCTGGTACAGGATTAGAAGTTGATCAATATGGGCACCGCCTGCGGACAATATTCGCACTAGCAATCATTTTTATCTGGTTCGAATTTATTTCGATTAAAATAATTCTTGCAGTTAATAACAGTTCGGAGCACATTTCGTTCTTGCTCAATTTGTTTCATTCCGAGGACAGGAATACCCCATGCAAAACCATCTTAAATTCTATATTAACGGCGAATGGATCGATCCCGTAACGGCGGCTACTATCGATGTTATTAACCCGGCCACCGAACAGGCATACACGCAGATTAGTGCCGGCAGTGCCGAGGATATCGACCGAGCCGTGGCCGCGGCGCGAGCCGCATTTGAGAGTTATTCACGGTGGAGTGTGGAACAACGACTCGAGCTGCTAGGGCGCATCCGTGAAGTATACGAAACTCGATACGAGGAAATTGCGACAGCTATTTCAGAGGAAATGGGTGCACCAATCAGCATGTCTCGTGGTTCACAAACCAAACTCGGTACCGGCCACATCGACGCCGCGATAAATTCTTTACGCGAGTTCAACTTTGAAACTGTCGAAGATGGCATGATCCTGCGTCACGAACCGATCGGCGTCTGCGGCATGATTACACCCTGGAACTGGCCGATGAACCAGGTTGCGGTAAAAGTCATCCCAGCACTCGCGGCTGGCTGTACCATGGTGCTAAAACCGAGCGAAGAATCACCGATCGATTCAATGATTTTCGCCGAGGTATTGCACGAGGCTGGAGTACCGGCCGGCGTGTTTAATCTCGTCAATGGTTATGGCCCGGTTGTGGGCGAGGCCATGTCGACGCATGCCGGTATCGACATGATGTCGTTTACCGGTTCTACCCGCGGCGGCATTGCCGTCGCTAAAGCATCGGCCGATACGGTGAAACGCGTGGCACAGGAACTGGGTGGTAAATCCGCCAACATCATTCTCGATGATACCGACATAGCTACCGCCGTAGCCGATGGAGTTAATTATTGTATGGGTAATAGTGGCCAGTCCTGTAATGCGCCGACGCGCATGCTGGTACCGATGGCAAAGATGGATACGGCGATTGCAGCCGCGCGTGCAGCAGCGGAAGCGATTTCGGTCGATGATCCGGCGCGGGAAGGAGATCATATCGGACCTGTAGTGAACCGCAGCCAGTTCGAGAAAATTCAGGGGCTGATCCAGCAGGGTATCGATGAAGGTGCAACCCTGGTTACAGGGGGTACCGGTCGACCCGGACATTTGCCGACTGGTTACTATGTAAAACCAACCGTATTTGCGAATGTCGATAACAACATGACGGTCGCGCGCGAGGAAATATTTGGCCCAGTGATTTCCATTCTCGGTTATGAGGATGAAGATCAGGCTATTGAAATCGCTAACGATACTGATTACGGCCTGGCGGGTTATGTCAGTTCCGACAACATCGATCATGCAACCGCAGTGGCAAGACGCATTCGTGCCGGACAGATTGCTATTAATTATACTGGTGGTACCTCAAACACACCTTTTGGCGGTTATAAGCAATCGGGTAATGGCCGCGAAAAGGGCAGGTGGGGCCTGATCGAATTTCTCGAATTAAAAGCGATTACCGGTTCAATGGCGGGATAGAAAACTGTTGTCGCCTGATTGAAAACTGCCAATGTCTACCCCTGCGAAACTCCGACGCATAGCGCTTAATCAGCAGGGTTTGTTGAAGACCGATAACTTCGGCCGCGGTAAGGCGGCGACATTACGTGCAATTGAACACCTTGGTTACGTACAAATCGATACCATCTCGGTAGTTGAACGCGCACATCACCATGTCCTGTGGTCGCGGGTTTCCAATTATCAACCAAAGTTTCTCGAACAACTGGTCAAGCAGCGCGAGCTATTTGAGTACTGGTATCACGCCGCATCCTGGCTGCCGATGCGCGATTATCGTTTTGCCCTGCCGCGTATGGCCAGCATAAACGGTGACAGGACCTGGTTTCCGCACAGCGATAGCAAACTACTCGGCCACATTCTCGAACGGGTGCGGGCTGAAGGTCCGTTACGGGCGCGTGATTTTGAGGATACGCGGACTGGCAAAAAGCAGTGGTGGGACTGGAAACCGGCCAAGCAGGCACTTGAGCAATTGTTCATGCAGGGTGAGTTAATGGTCAGCGGGCGTGAGGGTTTTCAAAAGGTTTACGATCTCGCCGAGCGCGTGCTACCGGGCTGGGTCGACACGCGTCATCCAGGGATGGAAGAGTACGCCAGCTACCTGGTG
>JBGUEB010000132.1:0-9338 GCA_041821565.1 Gammaproteobacteria bacterium
ACGGACAAGGGCGCCTGGCTGTATTTCGAGAAATCTGAAGCTGGACTAGATCTACAGCAGGTATTGCCGGAACTGGTCAGTACGGCCCTGGCAAAATTGCCCATTCCAAAACGAATGCGATGGGGGGCACGAAGCGACGAGTTTGTGCGGCCGGTCAAGTGGCTGCTGATTATGACTGGATCCGAGGCGGTCGATGCTGAAATACTCGGCGTGCGTGCCGGCACGGTCAGTTATGGACATAGATTTCATGCGCCCGGTGAAATTCCGATTCCACTGGCTGGCGACTATGAATCATTATTACGCTCCAAAGGCTGGGTAGTCGCGGATTTCGAGCAGCGAAAATCTACGATTCGTGACCTCATAGAAGAAAATGCGGGCGCACTGGGTGGTGTTGCGCAGATTGAAGAATCACTGCTCGATGAGGTAACTGCCCTGGTTGAATATCCGGTTGCGGTCTGTGGTGAGTTTGACGAGGAATTTCTCGAGATACCGCAGGAAGCCCTGGTAATGACGATGCAGGACAATCAAAAATATTTTGCTGTATTCGATCAGCAGGGCAATCTCATGCCCCATTTTATCGCGATTGTTAATATAGATAGCAGTCATCCTGAACTAGTGGTAGCGGGGAATGAGCGGGTGATACGCCCCCGGTTTTCTGATGCTCGATTCTTTTATCAACAGGATCAAAAACAACCATTGGCAAATCTGTTGCCACGCCTCGACTCGGTAGTTTTCCAGGAGCAACTCGGGAGTCTCGGTGACAAGACCAGGCGTATCAGCGGGCTGGCCACTTATATCGCCTGTCAGTCAGGTGCAGATGAGACCGAGGTCGAGCGTGCCGCCGAACTGTGTAAATGTGATCTGATGACTGAAATGGTTGGCGAGTTTCCTAAACTGCAGGGTATCATGGGTTGTTACTACGCTCGTCACGACCAGGAAACTGAAATCGTAAGTACCGCTATCGAGCAGCACTATTGGCCCAGATTTGCAGGCGATGATCTGCCGCAAAGCGATGTCGCGCAATGCCTGGCCCTGGCCGACCGCCTGGATAGCCTGATGGGCATATTCGCGATCGGGCAAAAACCCAGTGGCGTTAAAGACCCCTACGCGCTACGACGTGCGGCGCTTGGCATTGTTCGTATTCTGATCGAAAAATCGCTGCCGCTCGATCTGGCCGACCTATGTGCCCAGGCAGGGCAACAACTCGCCGGAAAAATCGATGCCAGCGCCGTACAGGGCGAGGTAATTGATTATATTTTCGATCGTCTCAGGGCCTATTATCAGGATCAGGGCATCGGATTTGATATTGTCGATGCGGTGGCCTGCGACAAGCCGACCCTGTTGTGGGATTGTGATCGCAGAATCCAGGCGTTGAGTGAGTTTCAAAGTAATACGGCGGCACTCGCGCTCGCTGCTGCGAATAAACGCATCGGCAATATACTGAAAAAACAAAAACCTGATTTAAGCGCTAAAGTTAACCAGTCTCTTTTTGAGCTCGAGGCTGAGAAGCAGTTATATGAACTGATAACTGCATTACAGGCTCGCAGTGAACCCATGTTTGCAGAAGGACGATACTTGCAGGGCTTAACCGAGCTAGCCGGGCTGAGACCGGCGGTTGACCTGTTCTTTGATGAGGTAATGGTAATGGTCGACGATGAATCGGTAAAAAATAATCGTCTGGCGCTGCTCAAGCAGTTATTTCTTTGCTTTCGCCGGGTAGCAGACTTCTCCAGGATTCAGTCGTGAGTCTCGTGTTTGATAGTTTCTGTGAGAATTGCTGGAGCCTCTAGATGCCACGGATGGTAATTCTGGATCGGGACGGAGTCATTAATCAGGATTCCGACAATTACATAAAATCCGTCGACGAGTGGATACCGATTCCAGGCAGCCTGGATGCAATTCAGCGTCTGAAAAAGGCGGGTTACCTGGTCACTGTTGCGACTAACCAGTCGGGCATAGCTCGCGGTTTTTTTAATGAAGAAGTGCTGCAGCAAATACACAATAAAATGCATGACTTGCTCGACCAGCGTGGAAGCAGTGTAGATGGAGTCTTTTATTGTCCGCACGGGCCGTGGGACAATTGCTCCTGCCGTAAGCCGAAACCCGGGTTACTGTTTCAAATTGCGAAACAATTTGATATTGACCTGTCTGTTACGCCTTTCGTGGGTGATACCATTAGCGATGTCAAAGCGGCAGAAATGGCTAATGCAATACCGATACTGGTACGTACCGGCAAAGGCGAATATGTTACACAAGATTATCCCGAGGCAATCGATGTGCCTGTTTATGATGATCTTGCTCATTTCGTTCGTGAAACTTTGAGAAATTGAGGAACATAATGGTTAGCCCCCTGTATAAATTCTGGCTCGTAATTCGGTCTGCTTTTTTCTGGTTGTTTTTTTTGCCGCCAACCTTGATAACCGCGATTCTGGTTTCCGCGGTCTTCTTTCTGCCGCCGAAAGTTGGCGTGGTATTTTTGAAGATATGGATTGATTTTAGTCTTGCCCTGCTGCGTTTTTTCTGTGGGCTAAGGTATCAGGTAGAAGGCCTGGAAAATATCCCGGACAAGGGATTTATTTTAATGTGCAAACACAGTTCGACCTGGGAGACTATCGCACTCCAAAAATTTTTTGACCCGCTGGTATGGGTGGTCAAACGAGAACTGACACGGGTTCCTTTTTTTGGCTGGTCGCTGATAGTGCTGAAGGCAATTGCGCTGGATCGTGGTACGGGCAGCAAGGCGATCAAGCAACTGGTTCGTGAGAGCAAGCAGCGCATGGACCAGGGGCTTATCCTGATGATGTTTCCTGAAGGAACGCGAGTTTTACCGATGCAGCACAAACCTTTCAAAATCGGTGGGGCTATAGTATCGCACAAGACCGGATACGCGGTGTTGCCGATCGCGCATAACGCCGGTGAATTCTGGCCACGCCATAGCTGGATAAAATGGCCCGGTACAATTCGCGTTGTGATCGGCAAGCCGATTGAACCCGAAGATAAAAAACCCGACCAGATCATTAAGGAAGTCGAGGAATGGATCACCACCACCTGCAATGAAATCAGTGACCGTCAGCAATTGAAAAGGCTTGGGGTGCTCTAAACACGGTCTCGGTCAGGCGTTCCCAATCCATGTCTCTACAAGTTAACGAGGCGGCTGTGAAGGTAATAGTGAATACCCGGCAAGCTGTCTTACTGTGCTTTGAGGTAGTCTTCCTTGCGTTGGTTGTAGGTGCTCACCAGCTCATCAATGCTGGCCTGATCGTATTCGCGTAAACCACTCATCACTATTTTCTTTTGGCCCTTGCCTATATGTTCACCATTGCAGTTAAGATCGAAGTTGAGGGCGACGTCAGCACGCTTGCCATAAAGCCGAAATTGGCTGTCGGCCAGTATTAGCGAGACCTCGTTTATATCGAGTGTATCCAACGCTATACGCATATGGTCGTAAATGACGAGGGGGCGTTCGATATTTATCATCACATTGTTTTGTTTCATCAAGGGCACCAGTACGCTCGGAAAAGTGTCGCCTGAAAATTGAACGTAATTGGTGATGAGTGAATCGATTAAAGTTTCGTCCCTACTGGTTTCACCATTGCTTGAAATGTCGAGGTACTTTTTATCGTAATCGTCGTAAATCGAAATCTCGCGCGCCTGTACCTTCGGCAAGTGCAGAGTCACATCATCATTGACCATTCCTGAAAATGAAAAGCCCATGATCTGACGCAGGCCGTAGTGCTGAATCATTACCGCGAATAGCAGATCACCCGGAACGCAAAATCGTTTCGACTCGGGATCATGAATCGGGTTAAAATCGTGAGCCACCAGCTTCGCAAAATCACTCCCCTGTTGTCGGGTAAAAGACAAATTCGAATTTTCAAGGTGGTAGTATTTATCCATATTCATGCGCTAAACTTCCTCCTGCTCGGGTTGCCATCTTACCGTATTTTATTGATACAGAAATAAAAAATACACGCTTACTTATTAACCCGGCAATTACATCAGGTCTTTAAACTTATGTTGAAATTCACCAATCTCGCACTGCGTAGAGGAGCAACCCTGTTATTCGAAGGGGTAACTTTTTCTGTGCACCCAGGACAGAAAATTGGGCTCACGGGGGGCAATGGCGCGGGAAAATCTTCCCTGTTTTCGCTGATATTAAAAGAAGTTTCAAGCGATCAGGGTGATTTCAGCATGCCCGATGACTGGGTGACGGCACATGTTGCCCAGGAAACACAATTGACCCGGCAAGCCGCGATTAATTTTGTTATCGACGGCGATCGCGAGTTGCGCCAGGTACAGGCAAGGCTAGCCGAGGGCGAGGCCGCCGCGGATGCAAACCTGATAGCCGCCTGCCATGGTCGACTCGAAGAAATTGACGGCTACCAGGCTTACAGTCGCGCCGCCCGACTCATGTCTGGTTTAGGTTTTGAAGACGATGAAATGGAAAATCCGTTGCAGCAGTTCTCCGGTGGTTGGGTAATGCGTCTGAATCTAGCCCGCGCCCTGATGTGTCGATCCGATTTATTACTGCTCGATGAACCGACTAACCACCTGGACCTGGATGCGGTGATCTGGCTTGAGCAGTGGCTCCGACTATACCAGGGGACACTTTTGTTAATTTCGCATGACAGGGATTTTCTTGATTCTGTGATTGATCATATCGCACATGTTGAACAACAAAAAATCGATTTATACAAAGGAAATTACACTGCCTTTGAAAAAACTCGCGCTGAAAAGCTGGCGCAGCAACAGGCCAATTATAACAAGCAGCAACAGTCGATTGCCCACATGCAACACTTTATCGATCGATTCAGGGCCAAGGCGACCAAGGCCCGACAGGCACAGAGTCGCATTAAGGCGCTGGAAAGAATGCAATTGATTGGTCCTGCTCACATCGATTCGCCTTTCCGCTTTCGATTCAAAGCGCCACGGGCGATGCCGAGCTCATTGGTACGGCTCGATAAGGCGATAGCGGGTTATGGAGAGACGACGGTACTGAGCGGTATTGATTTCTCCCTGATACCCGGTGAGAGAATCGGCTTACTAGGGCTTAACGGTGCCGGTAAGTCGACTTTCATTAAGTTACTTGCAGGTGAAATTGAAGCAAAGGGTGGCCAGGTAGACAAATCCAAAGATTTAAAAGTAGGCTATTTCGCCCAACACCAGCTTGAACAACTGGATATGGAGGCGAATGCATTACTGACTTTGCAACGACTGGATGCAAAGCTTAGCGAGCGTGAAATCCGAACCTACCTCGGGGGATTCAATTTCAGTAATGACAAGGTGTTACAAAGAGTTGGATTATTTTCTGGCGGCGAAAAAGCTCGACTGGTGCTCGCGCTGTTAATCTGGCAAAAGCCAAACCTGATATTGCTAGACGAGCCAACCAATCACCTCGACCTGGAAATGAGACTGGCACTCAACCAGGCTCTGCAGGAATTCGAGGGCAGCGTCATACTGGTATCGCATGATCGTCATTTACTGCGCACGGTTTGCGATGATTTATGGCTGATCGACGATGGAAAAGTGCAGCGTTTCGATGCGGATATCGATGCCTATCCAAAATGGCTGGCAACCCGAAAACAGCGACAGGCTGCCGTTAGCGAAGTTGTGCCGCAGCGGGGTGGCAACAGTAAGAAACAAAAGCGGCAGGAGGCTGCAGCCCGGCGTTTACTGCAACCCCAGCTCAATCGGCTCAAATTGCTGGAAAGTGAAATAGAAAAGTTAACAAGGCGAAAAACAGAAATGGATTCACTCTTGAGTGAGGCCGGGATCTACCAGTCGGAGCATAAAGACAGGCTATCGACAACACTCGCAGAGCAAACTATGCTCAAACAGGAATTACTCCAAAAGGAAGAGGAATGGATGTTGTTAAGTGAAGAAATTGACGCCTGAGCGTATTAGGGAGCCTCTGATCAATTCATGAATGAACGTGTTGTGCCCAAAATGACCAATTTCTGCGTTGTGAAACTTAGCAATAGCCCTGCTATTACTTGCGTTCCACGCCTTGAACTTGATCATTTTGAATCACAACCCGATTCACTCAGAATTAATCAGAGGCTCCCTAGGATAGTTCTGCTTGATGCGACTGAATTGCAGATATGAAAGTCTCGCCAAATCGTTCCAGTTTTTGTTCCCCAACACCACTGATTTCTGCCATTTCTGACAGGTTCTGGGGCTGTTCCGCGACCATTTCGAGCAACGTCCTGTCATGAAATATTACGAAAGGCGGCACGCTATTCTCATCGGCCAGGGTTTTACGCAAGGCGCGTAGCGCCTCGAATAGTGGTTGATCGGCTACCTCGAGATTTACTTTGCTCTTGGTCGCGCGAGATTTTTTCTGCACCACAGTAACCTCGCGCAACATCAAGGTTTCCTCACCGCGTAATAACGGTTTTGCGCGCACGGTTAGTTTTAGTCCGCCATGCTGGTCGATATCAGATTCCAGATAAGCGTAAACCAGCAGTTGTCGGAACAGGCTGCGCCACTGGTTGACCGACAGGTCGTTACCGATATTCCATGTGCTTATCGCATCATGATGGTTCCGTAGAATGCGTTCATGGGGTTTACCTGTCAATACGTCGATAACGTAGTTAACGCCGAACCTTTGGCCGGTGCGGTAAACACAGGATAGCGCCTTACGTGCTGCCTCGGTTGCATCCCAGGTGGGTGGCGGCTCCACACAATTATCACAATGACCACAGGGTTGTGGTAAGGATTCGCCAAAATAAGCAAGCAAGGTTTGACGCCGGCAGGTAATTTGTTCGCAGAGCCCCAGCATTGCCTCGAGTTTTTGGTGCAGGCTACGTTTAAAGGTCTCGGTGGCTTCACTTTGTTGGTTCATTTGACGCAGGCGCATAACATCCTGTAGTCCGTAAGCGAGCCAGGCATCAGCAGGCAGACCGTCACGCCCGGCCCGGCCGGTTTCCTGATAATAAGCTTCGATAGTTTTAGGCAGGGTTAGATGTGCCACAAAGCGCACGTCGGGTTTGTCTATACCCATCCCAAAGGCAATAGTAGCAACAATAATCACAGCATCCTCGGCTAGAAAACGATGCTGGTTTGAAGCCCGCTGCGCGGCATCCAGCCCGGCATGGTAGGGCAGGGCAGTACGGCCTTTTTGGGATAGCCATGCGGCCACTGTCTCAACCTGTTTACGCGACAGGCAGTAGACGATACCAGCGTCGTGCGCATGATGGGCCTGAAGAAATTGCCAAAGCCGGTCACGGTTGTTCGCACCTTCGCTGAGGCGATAAAAGATATTTGGGCGGTCAAAACTATGGATGAATACGCGTGCATGTTGTAGGCCGAGTTGTTGTACGATTTCTTCGCGGGTTCGTTTGTCAGCCGTTGCAGTTAAAGCGATCCTGGGTACCTGTGGAAAGGTTTCATGTAGAAACTGTAACTGCAGATAGTCGCTGCGAAAATCGTGTCCCCATTGAGATACGCAATGAGCCTCGTCGATCGCGAACAGGGCGATAGGGGTACGCTCCAGTAACTGAACAAACTCTACGGTGTTTAATCGTTCCGGTGCAACATAGAGTAGATCGAGTTCATTGTTGAGCATTTTTTGCTCAACTTCTCTGCGCACCGAGCTGGATTGTGTGGAGTTGATAAAGGAAGCGCGAATACCCATCGTATTCAATGCATTTACCTGGTCCTGCATCAGCGCGATCAGGGGTGAAATGACGATACCGACGCCGTCGCGGATCATCGCCGGAATCTGGTAACAAACCGATTTGCCGCCTCCCGTTGGCATCAGCACCAACGCGTCTCCACCCTCGATCAGGGTTTGCACTATGTCGGCCTGTTGAAAGCGGAACTGATCGAATCCGTACCTGGATTTGAGTAATTCGAGCGCCTGGGTTGATGTATCGATACTGATTGACTCATCCATGGTAGTCACCGGGGATAATCTTGCGGCATGTAGAAATCCATTTCTTTGTCCTTTGCTAGTGGAGCCAGTCTATCTTTACTCATTTGACTCGGCAAGTACGTCGGAAACAATTTTCCCCAGTATGGCGATCGCTTGCTGGTTGGTTTCGTCCCACGGAAAACCACAGTTAATGCGCAGGTAATTCCTGAATCTCCGCGTCGCTGAAAATAGCAGGCCGGGGGTGACGCCAATATTTTTCTGCAGTGCGCGGTTAAATACTTCGATACTGTCACAGCCATCTGGCATTTCTACCCAGAGTACATTACCACCTTGCGGATTGGAGATGCAGGTGCCTTTGGGAAAACTTTTCGCGATCATGAAGCGGCCTTTTTCGACCTGGTCGTGCATAGCCTTGCGAAAGCGCACTAGATGCCGATCGTATTCACCACTGGCGAGAAATTCAGCCATTGCCATCTGGTTGATCGATGATGTCGCCGAGAATGTGGCCTGTTTCAACTCGATGATCTTGTCCCTGTATTTACCCGCCAGTACCCAACCCACTCGAAACCCGGGTGCCAGTGACTTGGAAAATGAAGAGCAGCTCAGTACCAGGTTGTTGAGATCATAAGACTTTGCGGTACGAGGTCGTTTTTCAGTAAAATAAATATTGCCGTAGACATCATCTTCGATTAAAGGTATATCGCGTTCGGCCAGCATATTCACCAGTTCTCGCTTTTTTTCATCGGGCATCAGGCAACCGAGCGGATTACTGAAATTAGGTGAGGCTAACACCGCCTTGATATCCATAGTGTCGAAGGCTTCCCCCAGTGCTTCCAGTTCCATACCAGTTTTTGGATCGGTATCAATTTCGAGCGCCAGCATGCCCATTTTTTCGATCAGGCGTAAGACCGCAAAATAGGTGGGTGATTCGACCGCGATAATGTCACCGCGCTTTGCGACGGTTTGCAGGCTTAAGGAAAGGGCCTCGGTGGCGCCAGAAGTAATAATCACATCGTCGGCAGAAACACGAGTGTTTATTTGTGCATACTGCTCGACGATTTGTTCCCGCAGTCGGCGATCACCGGGTGGAAAACAGTAGTCCATGCATTTTTGTGGATGGCGACTTATAATGCTACGCGTTGTTCGTGTGAGCGATTTAACCGGCATGAATTCCATCGAAGCCTTGGCTTCACCAAAGGGAACAATGCGCGGATTGTTTGCACTGGCAAAAATCTGTTCAAACAATTCACCGAAACGGACCCGGCGCGGTTGCCCGGTAACAGCGGTGGTTTTCGGCAGACTATTGATTTGATTAGCCATCGAATTAACGAAAAATCCAGACTGTGGTTTGGCCGTTAACACGCCCTGGTCCTCTAAGCTAAGATAAGACTGGGATATGGTGGAAATGCTGACACCGAGTTCTTTACTCAGTTTGCGCAGGGAAGGTGCCTTGTCGCCAGGT
>JBGUEB010000133.1:0-9316 GCA_041821565.1 Gammaproteobacteria bacterium
CGGTTTCGCGATCCCAGTCATCGGTAACAAACTCAGCGAGCCCATCGGCTGCCTGCAGGCCAGCGCTAATCTCCAGTTGCAGCTTATTAAGATAGTTTCTAACCTGGTCGATATTGTCGTTCATTGATGGAATTCCCTGGTTACATGACCGCTTTGCAGGGATCTTATCTCACTCGCCGCGCCTGTGCCCGTACTAAAACCGGTGACAATCGCATCGAGTTCATCCCCGAACTGACGACGTGCCTGTAAGGCATTACGAACACTCGGTTTGCCACGTCTATTTGCACTGGTCGAAACAATTGGGGCATGCATATCGGAACAAATGGATACAATAAAAGGATGGTCGGTTAGCCGAATAGCAATAGTTGTATGTTGTCCGGTTAACCAGACCGGGCAACTCAAGTTTGCTGGTACCAGCCATGTGAGAGGATGCGAAGAAGGTTCCTGTAACTGATCGGTCTGTTGGCTCGACAGGTCATCGCTGATATAGGGTTTACAATAGTCGAGGCCGGGTGATAACAGGATTAAACCTTTCTCCAGGTCCCTTTGTTTAATATTCATGATCCTGATCACAGCCGAGGCACACATTGGGTGGCAGCCAAGGCCCCAGATGGTGTCGGTAGGATAGGCGATGACCGCAGCTTTCTCGACTGCTTTGCTCAATCGGTTGATTGCCCAGGGAGACATGCCTGTCGAAGTACTTTGGTTCAGGAAGCTGGACTGGCTTCTTTTAAGTTGGCTACTTTCTTTTTCGCGGCTTTCTTTTTGCCCGTCTTTTTCCGGGCTGACTTTTTCTTGCTCGCCTTCTTCTTTGGTGCTGCTTTCTTTTTCGCGGCTGCTTTCTTGCGACGTGACTTCGGCAGGGGCGCTTTTTCTATCAAGTCCTGGCAGACTTCAAGCGTCAGGGTTTCGGGATCTTCGACATCTTTTGGAATGCGTGCATTTTTCACCCCATCGGTAATATAAGGTCCGTAGCGTCCGCGTAATACCTTGATATCGGTACCTGCAAAAACCTTTATCTCTCGATTCGCGTCAAATTCCTTCTTATCGCGCACCAGCTCAAGTGCTCGCTCGAGAGTCAGGGTGTAGGGATCATCACCCTCCTTAACATTTAGTGATACAAATTTGCTGTCGTATTTTACGTAGGGGCCGAAACGACCGATGTTAGTCGATATCGCCTCGCCCTCGGGGGAGGTGCCGAGTTCACGCGGTAACTTGAATAGCTCGAGCGCTTCGTGCAAATCAATTTTGTCCATCTTCTGGCCTGGCCTGAGACCGGCAAATTTTGGCTTGTCTTCATCCTCGCGAGTGCCAATTTGCACAAACGGTCCGTAGCGACCCATGCGCACCGTTATCGGTTTCCCGGTTTTTTCATCTATGCCCAACTGGCGTGACTGGATAGCCTCATCACGGCTTACCGATTCCATTTTTTCATCTACCAGTTTTTTGAAATTACTCCAGAAATCCTGCATTAATGGTAGCCAGTCGGCTTCCCCGCGAGAAATTTCATCCAGCGTATCCTCGAGTCGAGCGGTGAAATCGTAGTCGACGTACTGTGCAAAATGCTGGGTCAGGAAACGTGCGACCACGCGACCGACGTCGGTGGGATGGAAGCGCTTACTTTCCAGTTCGACATATTCACGATCGAGCAGGGTGGTGATAATGGAAGCATAGGTCGAAGGGCGGCCTATGCCATATTCTTCCAGAGTTTTAACCAGGGTAGCTTCACTGAATCGTGGCGGTGGTTCAGTGAAATGCTGTTCGAGCCGAATTTCTCTGAGGTCTACCCGATCGCCTTCTTTAAGCGGCGGCAGGATGTTCTCTTTGGTGTCGTCCTTTTTATTGTCATCCAGTCCCTCGGTGTAAACGCGCATGAATCCCGGGTCCCGGATTGTTGATCCGCTAGCGCGGAACACATTGTCTACCCCACAACCAAGATCGATACTTACTGTATCGAGGGTTGCATGAATCATCTGACAGGCGATGGTTCTTTTCCAGATCAGGCTATATAAGCGATACTCATCGTCACCGAGGTGGGATTTAATCTTTTCCGGTTCATTCATTGCCCTCGTTGGTCGTATCGCCTCGTGCGCCTCCTGGGCATTTTTCGCCTTGGTTTTATAAAAACGCGGCTCTTCCGGTAATGCGCTATCACCGTATTTTTGCGTTATCAGGGACCTGATATCGGTTAACGCATCGACTGACAATGTCACCGAGTCGGTACGCATATAGGAGATCAAGCCCTCCTGGCCTGCACCGATATCGATGCCTTCATATAGACGTTGTGCGGTACGCATGGTCTTTTGAGCACCGAATCCAAGCTTTCGCGAGGCTTCCTGCTGCAACGTGGAAGTCGTGAACGGTGGCGCGGGATTGCGTTTACGCTGCTTCTTTTCGACCTGCTTGACCAGCAATTTGCCGCCTGCCACATCGCTCAGGTGACGATGCGCCAACTCGGCCTGTTCGCTATTGGTTATACTGAATTGTTTTACCTTTTCACCTTTCAGCAGTGAGAGTTTGGCAGCGAATAACTGATTTTCGAATTCGTTATCAGATTCGATAGTCCAGTATTCCTGTGGATTAAAGGCTTCTATTTCGAGCTCGCGTTCGACAATCATGCGCAGCGCGGGGCTTTGCACCCGGCCGGCTGATAGCCCGCGTCGAATCTTGCGCCATAATAGCGGCGAGAGGTTGAATCCAACCAGGTAATCGAGTGCACGACGAGCCTGCTGGGCATTCACCAGGTCCATGGTGATTTCGCGCGGATTACTAACGGCTTCAGATACAGCCTGCCTGGTGATCTCGTGAAAGGCAACGCGGTAGGCGCGCTTGTCTTTCATCAGGTTGGATTCTTTTAGCAACTCGTACAGATGCCAGGAAATAGCTTCACCTTCACGATCCGGGTCAGTTGCCAGGTAAAGTGAATCGGCCTTGCGCAATTCCTTTTTTATGTTGTTAATGTGTTTTTCGTTGCGTTCGACGACGCTGTAGTTCATCTTGAAATTATTATCAGTCTCGACTGCGCCTTCTTTCGGCACCAGGTCACGAACGTGTCCATAGGAAGCAAGTACCTTGAAGTCCGGACCCAGGTACTTTTCTATGGTTTTTGCTTTAGCAGGCGATTCTACGATGACAAGATGGCTGGCCATTAATAGTTACTGTTTTAGTGATTGAAATTAAAAACGCAACATCGAAGATACGGATGTCTTCAATGGAATATAGCTGGCTGATCGGCAAATACAATATCTTCATAATGCATTAGCGTGTTTTCATCCTGCTCTTCGGCGCTATTGAACAATACCATCATGACTACCCATTTGAGTTCTTCGATATCCACTTCGGAATCGTCATCGAGTGCCATGACACGGCTAATCACCAGTTCTCGAAGCCTTGGAGTCAGTACGCCAGACTGTTCGAGAAACACCAGGAAACCCTGGGAATTAAGATCCAGGCGTTGACTTTCCTGATCGGCAAAAACGCGGGTGGAATAAGACGACTGATTGAGTGGTGGTATATCGTCAGCCAGGGCCAGTCCATCCAGCCATTCGAATGCCTTGTCAATTTCGAGTGTGTCAAATCCCGCTGCCTTGAGGTCTTCATTAATGCCATCCCGGTTCTCGGGCAGGCTTTCCTCGTGATCAGCATAGCTGGAAAATATATACATCAAAACGTCTATCACGCCTTCTTTCATGTATGCCTCATTTAAATCCTGACGAAGCAGCCGCCGGGTGCCGATTGAATAAAATTATCAAGTTCAAGTGATAATAGCATGGATGAAAGTTTGTCGATGGTCAAGCCGCTACGTTCCACCAATGTATCTGTAGAAACCGGGTCATAACCAATCACTTCGAGTAAGTGATTTATTTCCTCATCCGGAGGGGTCTTGGTGCCCTCGATGGGTTCCAGTTGTTCGGCAATAAATCCTAACAGGCTACCGAGTTCTTCGATGATATCCGTAGCCTGATCTACCAGCCTGGCGCCTTCACGAATCAATTGATGACAACCCCTGGCCTGGGGGTTGTGAATCGAACCTGGAATGGCAAACACTTCGCGTCCCTGTTCGATGGCCTGATGCGCGGTGATCAATGAACCGCTGCGGCGTGTCGCCTCAACTACCAGGGTAGCAACGCTTAGACCACTGATAATTCGGTTACGCCGTGGAAAGTTTTCACTTCGTGGACCCGTACCAAGCGGGAATTCGGTGACCAACAGGCCTTTTTCATGGATATCGTAGGCCAGTTGGCGATTGTTTGACGGATAAATCTGGTCGAGCCCGGTGCCTGCCACCGCAATTGTGCTGCCATCGCAGGAGAGGGCACCCAGATGAGCCTGGGTATCGATGCCGGTTGCCATGCCACTGGTGATAGTGAATCCGGCTCGTGCGAGGGTTCGAGCAAAATCGGTGGCGGTATTGGCGCCACCGGGGGTGCAGTGACGACTGCCGACGATTGCAACTTGTGGGCTGGGGAGCAGTTCGATATTGCCGCTACAATAAAGTAAAGGGGGGTGGTTTTTTGTTTCTCGCAGCAATTGCGGGTAAGCATCATCGTCATAACAGAGGATATGGTTGCCGCTTTGTTCGGCCCAGGTGATTTCCCTGTCTACCCTGGGCTGATCGGGATTGAGTATTTGTTCGACCTGCTCTTTGTTGAGGCCCGCTGCTTCGAGGTCGCTGCGCCGAGCATCAAATACATGGTTGAAGTTGCCGTCGAATTTTTCGCGCAGGCTGATTAATGAAACCCGGCCTATGCCGAAGATATGATGAAGGCTAAGAAAGCTGGCAAATTGATCCGTTTGCATGTTAATTCCCTTGAAGTCAGCGGCCCCCAATTATAAACGACAACATATCATCGTGACCAGATGCGATTATGTCACAACTGTAACTATGCATAGACCAGCGGAAATTAATTAGGAGATTCGACGTAATCTTTGAGGCTAATCGGCTGCGAGGCTTCCATTACCAGCGCATAGCTCATTTTTTCAAAGGAACGCACAACAAGCGCCATGCCGATGCGTTCATCGGGCAACTTGACCGTGAAGGTTGGATCTGATTCGGCATAATCCGGTATTACCGAACCAATGCGTTTGATCCGGAGCAGGTTACCAGTTTGTAAGCCATCTCGCTGTCCGAGATTAATAGCAATTGTCTGATAGCGGCCCAGTTGCGATACCGCGTCCAGTAGCGCTATTACTTTGCCTTTCAGGTAGGCATAAGGTGCCTGGGGAAAATAGTCGCGTTCGAAATTGGTATTATCGATTGGTATCACCTTGTCGTTACGCAGTATTTCGCGAACCGAATTGGTGATCACCAGGGTTGCCGGGTCACCAGCCACCAGTAACTTTGCTTCACCGGCATGCAAGGACTGGTATCCCAGTAATTCCCCGGTATCTGGATCGTGAAGGGGTTTATCGGGCTTGAAAATCTGATAACGTCCATCACCTATAGAGGTATTCAGTTTTCGCACGTAGATTTTATCGTCGGTGCTGTTGATCAGGTGGTCGTCTACGCTGGAAATAATATAAGCTGCCTTGTCCAGCTCTTCTTTACCGATCAGAATCGGTTTGGCAAGCAAATGTCGCAGGTCTTCGGTCGGAATAGAAGGCAGGGATGCATCAATTGGTTCTGAACGTACCCTCGGTGATAGCTTCACAATTTTAATAGCGGTGGTATCCGGGGTTACGGAACTGGACCTTGTAGTACTACCAGCGCTGCTGCCGGGGGTTTGCTGCTGGCCATCTTCGCCGCGTCTTACTAGCTGGATCATTTTTGCGCCACCAACATATATGATAGCCAGTTGGTCACCCGGGTAAATCAAATGAGGATTTTCGATCTGGGGATTCTTAAACCAGATTTCAGGCCAGTTCCAGGGGTCGCGTAAAAAAACAGAGGAAATATCCCACAAAGTGTCACCATTTTGTACAATGTAGGTTTGAGGATATTCAGGCTCATAAATTACGGTTTCGACGGGTTCTTCTACCGGGATTTCCGCAATTACTGGTTTGACTTCTGGAGCAGGTGCCGGGGTATCTTCTATGACGACGGCGAGAGGTTCCTGGCGCTCTGCACAGGCAGTTACTAACAACAGACCGGAGAGCAGAATCAATCCATTTATTATCGGCCAACTGGCATTGGTGGACATAGAAAACCCTAAAGATGAAATATCAGTAGTTTGATTGTAGCTTAAAATTAGTCGACCACAACTTTTATTTGGCGCCTAAGATTCTAATATAATCATTAACTTGGAACCACTATTTATAAATATTTTGAAGTTATAAAACATGGCATTATTAAATATTTTACATTTTCCCGACGCAAAACTTCGTACCGTGGCGAAACCGGTTACCGAATTCGATGAAAAATTGAATGAACTGATTAACAATATGTTCGAAACCATGTATGAAGCCCCCGGAATTGGTCTCGCGGCGACACAGGTTGATCAGCATATACGCTTGCTCGTAATGGATGTGTCCGAAGATCGCGATCAACCAAGATGTCTTGTTAATCCGGAATTATTGATGCTTGAGGGCGAAGAGGAATCAGACGAAGGATGTTTGTCTGTTCCCGGCTTTTACGAAACTGTGAAACGTGCCGAGCATATTCGGGTGCGGACGCAGAATAGAGAAGGGGAGTTCATCGAGTTTGAAGCCAACGGTATCGAGGCCGTGTGTATTCAGCATGAAATGGATCATCTTGAAGGTAAACTGTTTGTTGATTATCTTTCGACGATGAAGCGGGACCGAATTAGAAAGAAACTGATCAAGCAAAAGAAACAGGGAACGCTGAGCTAACCATCATCAACGCCTTCTAACGACATGTTAAAAATTATCTACGCCGGTACACCGGAATTTGCCGTTTCAGCACTCGAATCCCTGTTAGAGTCCGGGCACCAGGTGCTGGCCGTATATACCCAGCCTGATCGACCGGCTGGACGAGGGCGTAAACTACAACCTAGCCCGGTCAAATCCTGTGCGCTCAGACATGGGCTTACCGTATTTCAACCCGAGTCATTTGCCGAACACAACGAGCTCGAGCGGCTTGCCGGTTTTCAGGCCGACCTGATGGTAGTTGCCGCTTACGGGCTACTATTACCGGAATCGGTGCTCAATACGCCTCGACTAGGATGCATTAACATCCATGCTTCCCTGCTGCCAAGATGGCGGGGTGCGGCGCCTGTACAGCGGGCGATCCTGGCCGGCGACGACGAAACGGGTATTACTATTATGCAAATGGATAAAGGCCTGGATACCGGCGATATGCTGGCTTCTGCCGGATTGCAAATTGAGCCCAACTGGACGGCAGCCGATTTGCTCGACCAATTGCAGACTCTTGGTGCTGATCTATTGATTGATACCCTGGGCAGATTAGAGAGCGGAGAGCTCGAAGCACGACAGCAGGATAATTCGCAGGCGACCTATGCCAACAAACTCAGCAAGCAGGAAGCCAGGATCGACTGGAACCAGGATGCCGAAACCATTCAACGGCAGGTACGGGCCTATGTGCCCTGGCCGGTTAGTTACACCCAACTTCAAGGTGACAATCTGAGGGTTTGGGGCGCCAGCATTGATGATACTCACGGCAGTACCGCGCCGGGGGAGGTTATCGATCACAACCAGGACGGCCTGTTCGTGAGCTGTATGGATTCAGTTTTGAAAGTTACCGAATTGCAGTTTGCCGGTAAAAAAAGATGCCCGGCAGCTGAAGTTTCAAATTCCCGCAACCTGAAAGGGCAACGGTTTGATTGAGGTTTGTTGCTTTCACGCATTATGCGGGCCAGGGCGGTAATAAATGCAGGCTAATCCGCGTTTGTTGGCATTAAAGACCCTGTTGCTGGTGGTTGGGCAGGGCAGGTCACTCGACTCGGCTACGGATACCGTACTTGCCGATGTTACCGAGCTGGAGGCCCGAAATTTATCTCTCTACCAGGAGCTGCTGAGAGGTAGCTGTCGCTGGTTTCTGGCGCTTCAATCAATTCTTAAGGGTTATTTGCGCAAGCCATTCAAATCAAAAGATAGTGATCTTGAGATTATTCTGGTGATCGGCCTGTATCAAATATTACTGATGCGTATCGACGATCATGCAGCGGTAAACGAAACAGTAAAGCTCGCCCAATTACAAAACAAGCCCTGGGCAAGGGGCCTGGTTAACGGAATATTGCGCCAGGTGATTCGTGATGAAGTTATTATCGAGGCTACACATCATGCCGATTCATATCCGCAATGGATGCGGGAAAAAATATCCCGGGACTGGCCTCAACAATGTGTGCAGGTTTTCCAGGCCGGAAACTGCCGGGCGCCGTTAACTTTGCGAGTAGATATACGTCAGCACAGTATTGAGTCGAGTATCGAATCCCTGCACCAACAGGGAATAACCGGGGCCCGCCATGAAGTGGTTGAGTCGGCTTTAGTGCTTGATAAAGGATACGATGTTACCAGTATCGAGGGTTTCTCTGCTGGGTTGATCAGCGTGCAGGATGCCGCCGCCCAGTTGGCCGCGGGACTGCTGGATTGTAAATCCAGAATGCGAGTACTCGATGCCTGTGCCGCCCCGGGTGGCAAGACGGCCCATATATTGCAATCCGCTGACAATCTTGATCTGGTGGCACTGGACCGGGATGCCGCGCGGCTGCAAATGGTTGAGCAAAATTTGCTTCGAACTGGCGGGCGAGCCCAGTTGATTTGCGGCGATGCCGCAAACCCGGCGGATTGGCACCGGGGTAAGGGATTTGACCGAATACTGGCCGATGTTCCCTGTTCGGGCAGTGGCGTGATCCGGCGTCATCCGGATATTAAACTATTACGGCGTGAAAGCGATATCGCTCAACTGGTAGGGCAGCAAAGAAAAATTTTAACTGCGCTGTGGTCGCTGCTGAATCCGGGCGGTTTGCTGCTTTACAGCACCTGTTCTATATTTAAAGATGAAAATGAACGACAAATCGAATGGTTTGTCGAAAACCATGATAGTTGTATGGAGAAATCACTGGATTCAGTACAATGGGGTATCGAGCGCCCATGTGGCCGGCAGATAATGCCGGGACAGGATAATATGGATGGTTTTTTCTATGCCTGCCTGCAAAAAGCAGCAGCTGACGGTACCTAATGTTTTTACCAGTATTTAAGTATCTAACCCGCTTTTCTCACCAGTATTCTGCTGCGGATGCCGATAAGCTCGCCGTAGCGGGCTGTGCTCCTTGCAGCCGATTTGACGTAGTGTCGACGCAGCCTGTCCCGGACTCCGATCCGGGGACTGCACCGACTTCCAGTCCGCGCAGCCCACCACAGCGGCATCTCGACACCCTCGGCAATTGCTCCTGCATTG
>JBGUEB010000134.1:0-9227 GCA_041821565.1 Gammaproteobacteria bacterium
GTACTTGTTACCTCGCTTTACTTTTTACACCACACCAGCCGGGCCCAGTCAGATTTAATGGCCTTCGTAACTCAACGGACTATCGATTCACGCTATTTACAAATTGCGTTGCAAAACTCCTACCATAAACAAGTCGCCCAGGAACTCGCCATGCGTGCTTTGCTTTACAAAGGAATTAAGACGGACAATCCTGCATACGTGACTGAATACGTCGAATGGTCGGCTAAACAAGTAGCCACGCAACCTAAATTAAATTTCTTCCTGGATTTGGCAAGGGCTTCTATTTACCTTGATGACGATGAATTAAAATGTAAGATCGCTAAATCGGGCCTGAAAATGTATGCGCATAGCAAACCATTAAGAGAACTGAACCAGTCCTGTATTAATTGATCCCGGGGTTACTGCTATTCGATGTCGGATTAGGTAAACTGGAATCTTTCTCTTTTGATACAGAAACCGATGCCCGAATTCGACTCGAAAAAAGTAGCCAAAATTCACCAGCATTTACACAGTAACTTACCTTCTGATTCCGCATTACGGATCAAGGCACTGGAGACACTACTAGTTGACAAGCGCCTGGTTGACCCACGAACCATCGACGCCTGGGTCGAAGCCTATACCGAAGAAATCGGCCCGAAGCGCGGCGCCAGGGTAGTAGCGAAGGCATGGACCGACCCCGACTACAAACACCGGTTAATAAAAGACGCCCCCGCCGCCATCGACGAGCTTGGATACCTGGGTAGCGCAACCGCACATTTAAAAGTGGTAGAAAATACAGACATGGTCCACAACCTGGTGGTATGCACCCTGTGTTCCTGTTACCCATTCTCTATCCTCGGCGTGGCGCCGGCCTGGTATAAAGCCGCGGCCTATCGCTCACGAGCGGTACGCGATCCCCGTGGGGTGCTTGCCGAATTTGGGGTCGATGTAGCTGATGACCTCGAAGTTCGTGTATGGGATAGCACTTCTGAACTACGCTACCTGGTTCTGCCCCAGAGACCACAGGGTAGCGACAATATGAATGAAGAAGAACTGGCCGGACTAGTCACGCGCAATTCCATGATCGGCACCGATCGTGAGCTCGCGGTAGATGCCGGGGCGAAAAACTAATGGACGGCATTCATGATCTTGGCGGAAAGCAGGGTTATGGCCCTGTTGCGGTGGATGAAACCGATGTTCCGTTCCACCATGAGTGGGAAGGCCGTGAGTGGGGTATATCTCGAACGGCGCGTGTACCAGGTATCAACATCGACTGGTGGCGTCATTGCAGGGAATTAATCATGCCGGAAGATTACCTTGGTCGGCCCTATTTCGACTCCTGGGCACAAACAGACTTTGCAACTTACCTAAATGCCGGAGTCCTCTCTATGGAAGAAGTGATCTCGGGAAAAGCCATACCCGGCCGGCTTGACAACGATGAACAAGCGCCTGTATTGACCATGGAGCAGGCTATTCAGGCAGACCGCAACAGTGCCGTCCGCTTTGATGCGGAAATCGAAGCCAGTCCGTTATTCTCCATCGGCCAGGAGATAATCACGTCAAAACATGGTCACGAACACCATACTCGCCTGCCGCAGTATGCCAGGGGCCGCTGTGGCAGAGTACACGATTATAACGGTGCCCACATTTTCCCGGACCTGTCCAGCCAGGGTGAAAAAACCTGGCAGCATCTGTATACGATTGTGTTTGAAGGAAGCGAGTTATGGCCCGGGGACGAGGGCAGGAATAACAAAATATACCTCGACCTTTGGGAAAGCTACCTGGCAGCGATCTAGTGTTGAATGATAACGATCTTAGCGCATTAAAACCCCTGGCCAGTGTCGATGGCCATCCGGCATTCGATGAACCCTGGCAGGCAGAAGCCCTCGCTATCGCAGATACCCTGGTACAAAATGGGTTGTTTAGCGCGAGCACCTGGTCTAATGCTCTCGGACTGGCGTTAAAACAAGCTGAATCGAGGGGTGATAAAGATACACAGGAAACCTACTATCGCTGCGTTCTGACAGCACTGGAAACCCTGGTTGCAAATCACAGCGATATCGATCAGGAGGCTATTGCCGCCAAGCGCGAGGACTGGGAAGCGGCATACCTGTCTACACCCCACGGCCAACCGGTTCGCCTGAAATAAAATTCGACTGCAGTAGTTTTGCTGTTCGATCCCTGGTGCACAGTGGAATCGAATCTGTATTCGTACAATATACGGGCTAGTCTGACCCTTTTCATTTTACAGAAATAGCCCCGCAAAAAATGAAATATAGTGGAGATTTGAGCAGGTTAAAAACATGACTCAAAAATTGAATTAATTGAGGGAAAGGTATGGTTTTACTTTAACAAACAAAGCTAAGTTCTTATTTTTTATACCTCCCGGTTGAGCAACAAAAATCCAGCGCTCAACTATACTTAAAGGGTTATGCGACGTTTAATTCCTACATTATTTATTGTCCTCGCTCTTAGTCCCTGCGCGAACGGTTCAGAAAGACTGAAGTACGGATCAGCTGTCCAAAAAGCTGAAGAAATAGCTTACGCCTCCAACCTGGTCAGGGCTGCAATCTTTACCCACAGCAATAGATATTACCAACAGGATAAAATTAAATCGCGGCGCGAAGCACGTAATTACATGATAAAAACTGCCGCGAAAGGTCATACTCAAAAGGTCCAGAACCCTCTTAATTGTTTTAATAGCCTGGCCCCTGACTATTGCTGGTATAGCGGCCCAGCGGAAATTGATAATGCTCAACCTGCTGTCGATCTGGAATCGGCATATTTTGAAAATTCTGCTCCTGCTAATGAAGAGCCGTGTTCAACAGCCAATCAACCCTGTGAAAATCCTTACGACCAGGAAAGAATCTACACCAATGTCACTGCGGGCGAAAATCCATGGCAGCCAAAGAAAACCGTTAACATCAAATCCCAGGTTAAACTTGATTTTTTTTCCATCTCAGTAATCTTCTAACTGTCACCTGAATCTGTGATTCGACTGCAGATTCAGGTGTATATCAACAGGCAAAACTCCTTTTCAGTTCACGCTATATACATATGACTTTGATGTCATATCGTTAGATGCGACGACCCTTTACGACATGCCCCATCTATAGCGGCATGTAAGAAAACACCTACAAATCTTTGCGCTTCCTTCTATATCCCACAAACAATAGCTGCGGCATAGTTACCTTGCACTTGCTGGAGGCAGGGTAAGCGCATCTCATTCATATCCTCTAATAAACCATAAACGAGGCTGCTGATTTGTATTATATAAACCCCTTGCTCTCGAGGGTGAACCAATGAATTCACATCAAGGTACTTCACTGCGAACTCCTGGTCGAGGGCCTGGCCCAGGAGTTCGCAATGTCGCGTGGTTAGAACTGCGAAATTTCTATAAGGGTTTCGCTGCCCTGGCACTCCTGACCTGGACTATCTCAGGTTGCAGTAACGTCCAGAACATACGTCCGGCCGCCGACACACCTAATTTTCAGAGGACCCTGACGGTGATGTCATTCAATATCCGTCACGGCTGTGGCAGAGAGCAATGGGGTAATGCCAGCAGTGCCTTCTTTAAGGGCTGCCACAATAATCTTGACAGTATTATTTCGGCCATAAGTTCTGCAGGTCCAGACATCGTTGGCCTGCAGGAGGTCAGCAGTAGTCAGGCCGGAGAAATAGCCAGGGCGCTTAACATGAACTACGCATATAGCGCTCACAACTCCACTGGCTACGGTCATTGGTGGGGAAATGCAATACTTTCCAGGTTCCAGATCCTGGAATCCCAAACTACCGCGATTGGGGGGAGTGCCGGGCATAACCGAAGTATTGTGACCGCCATCGCTTTGGTCAAAGGCACGCCTACCGCGTTCATCAGCGTGCATACTGACCACAGGTTAACTGACGAAAGATCGGTCAAAAAAATACTGCGCCATATCGATACGATGTCTCGACCCACAGTTCTCATCGGCGACTTCAATATGCTACCGATGGATCCGAGGGTCTCTCTTATTAACGAAAAAGCAGGCTTCATCGATAGTGCCGGGCCAACAAAACCGGGACAGATGATGGGAACCTACGATTCCCCATCGGGTATGCGTATTGACTATGTCTTTGTACCGTCGAGTTACTTTAAAGTTCTGGATGCGGCACTGGTCACCGATGAACATCACGACGCATCCGACCATATCGCCTACTATACAAAAATTAAGTGGAAGCAATAGCCGCCGGGCCAGTTTGGCAATGGCCTGAAATAATTAGAGGATGAGTCAATTAATACGATAGTGAGCATGCCAGGAATATAGAATCACCAGGTACATGATAATATCGTTTGAATTGAAATTACTTCGATTTTATTAATTCCAGGGATCGATTTAGTACCGGCAGGATACGTGCTATTGGTACACCGATATTCGAGCCACCGAATTCCGGCAGGATAGCCATGTTGACGGCAATCACTTCACCGCGCATGTTAAGTACCGGACCACCACTACCTCCATGTGTAGTATCTGCATCGTAAACCACAGCATCCGGGGTTACCTGACCGACAATACCACGGGTTGCAAGCGGCGTAATAAGACCGGATTTGGAAAGATGTTCCCCTACCGTCCAGAAATCCAGGTCTCCCTCTTCGCGAATAGCGTCGAGGAATTTTGTATCAGTGCGCGCCAGCATCGCGCGTACGCCTGTCGGGTAACCCATAACGATAACTTCATCACCGGCATGAGCGGGAACTGATCCGGTAACCAGTGGATAAACTTCCGGCGGCGCTTCCGCGCAGCGCAACACAGCGACATCGGCATCGTCACTGGCGGCGATAAGCTGTACATCGAAAGATTTTTCCACACCAGGGAGATAGCCTATGAAGCGTTCAAGTTTTGGGGTCAGCCCCATGGCTTCAAATTGCTCATGGGTAGAGTCATTTTCCCAGGGTACTGCCACGTGTCGGTTGGTAATTAAAATGTCCTGTCGGCCTACGACAAACGCTGTACCCGTATACTGCAATTCAACAACCGGGCCGTCTCCTTCGAGGGTTACGGCAGGACCCAGTGGGGTACCATAAGGCCGACCATCGGGGTCAAGCCCAACATAACGCAGCGGCAGCTTACTCTCATTGTCAAAATAGCTGTAGCTACCCTGAAGGAAGACGATTGATTTTGATGCTTCAGCAATAATCTTGCGGGCGGCTACCGATCGCGCCTCGAGGGCATCGACGCGTTTCTCCAGTTGGGCCCGCAAATTGGCCAGGTCTTCACTGCTGATAGCATCTCTTTCGGTGCGCTGCAGAAGCTCGGAAATTCCCTGGGTGAAACTGGTTTCCTGTTCCAGACGCTTCTCTAGATCCCGACTTTGCCATGACAGGTAAACCATGCTAACCGCCAGTACGGCCAGCAGGATGACAACCGTGATACGAAACCAGACCGTCGTACGAACAACCAGTTCACCGGCCATTTCTGACACCAACCGACCGGTGCGCCTGACGAATGAACCATCCGAATAGCGTGCACAATCCAGACAATCAGTGAATGCGTTTGCCGCGGTTCGGCCTGGAACCTCATCCCCCGCATAGATTCGATAGCGCAACATGGGACCGTTACGGCCAATTTCCAACAACTCCCCCGATAGCAGTGTGTGTTTTAATACATTTTTACCATTTATCCAGACGTTAAAGAGTGGTTGTACTTCGAGGTCGTAAGTGTCGCCAGACCGATCTAGTCGAATAGGATATTCCTCACCTTCGATAGCTTCTGAAGCGGGAATAATCGAAATTCCACCAAACTCGTTTATTGTCAGGAATACCGTTTGCTCAGCGATTTGCTGGTGAGTGCCCCGGTGTCGGCCCGATAGAAATTCTATGACCGGAACTGAATCCGTATCCTTGTCAATTGCCGATCTGGTCGTCGGTATCTTATCGCCTGACACGTCCATGCCTGATTAAGAGTCCAGGTTTGTAGTTAATGTCCAATCATACAGTTGCCCCTACCCGGGTGACAACAGGCTTGATGGGCGATATCAGAGTTTAGAGTTTTCAGGTGCCTGGAATGCCGGATGCTACGTGAAGCTATAAAATTTATGAGAAGGGAGGTTTGATTAGATAGCAAGCTAGCGGACGATTTCTACTTCAACTCGGCAGCATGGCGCTGCCTCAGTACCCCTGGGTTAAACGTCTTTTGCCTGTTCGAAGCAGGCTTTCATCATGACCGCCATCTCCCGGCCAGATTGAAACCGCTGTTTGGGATCTTTTTCCAGCGCCTTGTCAACAATGGTGCTGACACAGGGGGGCAAATCCATTCTGAATCTGCGCACATCCGGGTGTTTTTCGTTGGCGATGTTATACATCAAGCTCGCCATTGAATCGCCATTGAACGGCAAAGAGCCGGTTAACATCTGGTAAAAAGTGACACCCAGTGAAAATATATCTGCCCGGCCATCTATCTCCTTACCGATCAACTGTTCGGGTGACATGTACATCGGGCTGCCAATAACGGTACCAGTTTTGGTTTTACTCGCATCGGTTAAACAGGCAACCCCGAAGTCGGTGAGCTTGGTGGTGTTGGCAACTTCATCGTAGATAATATTCGCCGGTTTGATGTCACGGTGTACCACGTGTTTCTGATGGGCATAGTCGAGTGCCAGGGCAACGCTCATGATTATTTTGAAGACCCGGGTGATAGGCAACAACTTTTCTTCACTGGTGTAAGCTGATAAATCTTTACCCTTGAGATAATCCATCGCGATAAAAGCCAGGTCCTGTTCTTCACCAACATCGTAAACAGTAACAATACAGGGGTGATTGAGCCGGCCAGCCGCCTCGGCCTCGCGGAAAAATCGGGCTTTTACGTCTTCACGATTTGCATCTTCGATTTCATTTGATATCGACAGGGTTTTAATTGCTACGGTGCGGCCAATCTTTTCATCGTGTCCCAGGTAAACCACACCCATTGCACCACGACCAAGTTCGCTATCAATGACGTAGCGACCGAGCTTGGGTTTTTCTACGCCCTCCTTGCTGGTAAGCAGGGTTGTATTTGTATTGCCCGATGATGATCCGGCGAGGACTACCGTATTTTCGGCATTTTGATTTTTCTGGATCCGCTCGACAACATCATTGTATCCGGCGTCGCGTTTTTCGATAAATTTGAACACCGACACGGCCTTGTTGAAATGGCGCTTGCGTTCGTAGTCGAGACCGAGGTTATAGAGTTGACGTAAAAGAGATTTATCCACATCGCATCTGGAAAACTTTTCAAATGCCAGGTCGAGATGTCCCTGTGTTTGCAGTGATTGACCCAACTCCTTGTAGGCAGCCGATAACTGGCCCTCCAGGTGTTGCGAACCGGTATTGAAGAAATGACGTGAGCTGAGAATCAGGTGACCGACCACTAACAACACGGCCGCAGACACCATTGGCACCCAGACCGATTTCAAACTAATCAATGCAAAATGCAAATTTAGGACCATTAAAAACAAAAACAGGCTCACAAACAAGCCTGTGAGAATTCGAAATCGTCCCATCAAAAACATCAGGTACAATCCAATTAAAACGATAAGACCTCTTTGCGCCCAGCCCGCCCAATTCGGCAACCGGTAAAGGTCTCCGTTTAGAATGCTCGAAACACTATGGGCCGCCGCCAGGGTTAGCGATATCGATTGTCCGCCTAGTGTTAACTGTTGCCTCGCTAAACGCGGCGAAGTTAGACCGACAAGAATGGTCTTTTGACGAAACTCCGATAGCTCTATGGTTCCATTCAGCAGGTCGATGAAAGAGTAAACTTTAAATGCCGACTTCCCATTCTTATCTTCGTAAAAGCGCGGGTATATATTAAAATTGCGGTCGGTATTCAGCACCATTCCGCCAAGCATCGGTTTATCACCCTCTCGCGAGACAATATGCTGCACCGAAATTCCCTTGCTGCGGGTGGCAAGCATTAATGAAAACGAAGGCAGGAAATCCGGTCCGTAACGCACAATTAAAGGTTCGCGTCGCAGGTTATCGCTAAAACTGACTACACCAACTCCGCCCACCTGACCGGCAAGCAGCTCAATAGGAGGGAATAATTCTTTTACCCTGTTGAAATTCGGTTGTAACCACTTGAGGCCCATGCCATTTGATTCATCATTGAAGGAAACATTAGACAGGGTGAATAACTGCATATAGGGAGGCAATGGTTCTGGAATATCCTCAGCCAGGCTGTTCAACGCAATATAGGGCATTGCCAACACGATACGTCCAGCCGATTCGAAGCTGGCGGCCAGCGTTTTATCGCTATTAAGTATCGCCTCGGTACGCTTAAGCGCCTTGTTCACGCCTGTACTTAGCTTTGACTCCTGTATCAGGGTCTTCCTGAGTGCTGCGAGCGAAACCTGACCGGTTTTGCCCTGTCGCATGTCAAACGGCACAGTGAAACCGATTACCTGGGGGGTGGCTTTGGTGAGCAACCGAGTCGCTTTGGCAAGCAGATTACGCGACCAGGGCCAGGCGCCAAGAGCCTGAATAGACTTATCGTCGATGGCAACAACGACGATATCATCATCGGCCTTTTTTTCCGGAGAAAAACTAACACCAAGATTGTAAACCCGGCTATCCAGTGATTCAAATATCGCTGTTTCTGCAAAGATCAGAAACACCAGGGTTATCACCAGGCCGATAAACCAATCACTTTTCCAGTTAAGCTTCGTCACTCAATCCTCAAATCGGGCTTTTTAAACTGCTTTATTAATCATCTAGTTATAGTCTATACATCAAGGAAAATCTTCTTTGTTTTCGTGTAAGGGAAACTAGCCAGACAATTGTAATCCCATTCCTACAAAAACTACCGCGCTAAGCCATATCGTACCGCGCTAAGCCATATCGCAGCCTATATAAAATTGGCATAGTTAGCTGGCACTTGCCAGGAAGGCTGAGTTCCGCGATCAATACATGATTCAAGTTTTGATCGCTCGCCCCTGGGGAACTGAGACTTCTAAGGGGGTTTTTTAACTGGACAGGTATTAGTCCACCGGGATGACAATCGTGAAGCTGCACTTTCGGTAGCCGATCGTGGCTACATGCAAATCGAAATTAAAAGTGCCAATCATTTTTTTGACGATCACGAAGAGCAGCTAGCTAGAGCCGTCGTTTCATGGTTAAATGAAAATGATGCAACTTTCAAACTTGTCTTGCTTTGTACAATAAAAATTATTAATTTAGACAAACAGACTCGTAAACAGAAAGCATATGTTCTAAACTCATTTCCTACGATTAACCC
>JBGUEB010000135.1:0-9097 GCA_041821565.1 Gammaproteobacteria bacterium
AATTCTTTAATTATTATAAAGTATCTCTTTAGGACATTTTTATCTAAGGAACCTCTGATTTAATTCGTCATTGCGAGGAGCGAAGCGACGTGGCAATCTCTAACTCACTGATATTGCAGAATAAGATTGCCGCGCTGAGCTCGCAATGACAGTAATCTACGAATTAATCAGAGGTTCCCCCAACTAATTAGTTTCTTTCGATTGAAACCAGGTTATGAATTATGGATATCCGATATCTCGACAGTCTCATTGCGGTCGTAGAGTTTGGTTCTATCGCCCAGGCAGCACGCTCTCAAAATCTGACAGCGGCGGCCGTCGGTCAGCGCATCCTGACGCTGGAAAAACACTTTAATACTGAACTGTTAAACCGCAGTACGCACAAGGCAACCCCAACCGAAGCCTGTCTTAACCTGCTACCGCGTGCACGACACATAGTTAACGAGTTCTATGCAATGAACGCAGACATTGATCATTCGGGTTTGAGCGGAAAATTTCATCTTGGAGCTATCTCTACCGCACTCACCGGTATTTTACCCGTTGCAATCAATCAACTCGCATTGTCCGCGCCCGGACTTTTGTTGCAGATTAAGCCAGGTACCTCGAATTCGCTATTTGCGGATTTGACCGAACAACGCATAGATGCAGCAATTATCGCCCTGCCACCCTACACCTTGCCGAGCGCCTACAGCTACATGGCGCTTCGCGATGAACCGCTAGTGCTAATTTCTAACCAGTCGAAGGGTAAGTCGATACGTGAAAAGCTCGAACAAAATCCTTATATCTGCTACGACTCCCAGTCGTGGGGAGGACTAAGGGCACGCCAGTACCTCAAGGATAAGAATATTGAAATCGAGCCTTACTACGAGCTTGATGCCCTCGAAACAATCGAAAAGCTGGTGCAGCAGGGAATGGGCGTTTCACTGGTACCGCAATGGGCGGGGCTCGATGTCTCTTCCGCAAACCTGGAATCCGAAATTATAAGACCGAATCGTTACAGTCGTCGCGTGGTACTGGTTAGCCAGGCAAACAGCCCTAGAAAAAGAATAGTCGACGCACTGGGCCATGCGCTGCAATCACCGATCACCTGAATTCCAGCCTGTCGGACTTCATCCACCCGTCAGCTGTTTCCAGGTTTTAACCAATTCATGCTAAACTTTATTACTGAGGCAAATCGTTATGAAGGAATCCGGTTCCGATGTATCACGAGCACAATTTTCGGTTGGTGATCTAGTCACCCACAGGCTATTTCACTATCGGGGCGTAATCATTGATGTCGATGCCAGTTTTCAATTGACCGATGAGTGGTATGAAATAGTGGCTCAATCACAGCCGCCCAGGGATATCCCCTGGTATCATGTACTGGTGCACGAGGCCAAACACACGACTTACGTGGCCGAGCGTAACCTCGAATCAGACCCGAGCGATGAAGCCATCATTCATCCGTTGCTATCGAATTACTTCACCCGACTCGAAGCCGGTCGCTACATCAACGACGCGAAAATCAACTAAGCCGCATTCGATCGATTCTGGGGCACTCAGAAAAGAAGTTTATCTAAACTAAATCAACTCGCTACCGATAGCTAATCGCGGCAGCATAGATATTCTCGATATCGACCAGGTTTGTTTCCCGCGGCGCGTTAGCAATCGGGCGCAGTTGCCGCGCCGAAGATGCCGCCAGGTCTTTGACATCAGCCGGACCAAAACCTAGCTCTCCAATGCCATTGGGCATACCGGTTTTTTTCATTAACTCGATAAGACGTCCGGCTACCACTTCACCCGCGTCGTCGAGTCCCGCGTCCAGGGCATCGGCCCCGAGACTATTAGCAGCCTGCATGTGTCTTTCCGGCGCCCCGGCCGCGGTATATCGAAAAATCGCCGGTGCCGAGGCGATCACGCTAATACCATGGGGTATGAATGGTGACCCAACAGAGTAACCATCGGTAGTAATATTCCGCATCAAGTGAGTGACACCGTAAGACATTGCATGGGGTAAATGCGTACCCGTATTGCCAAACGCCATACCCGCCAATGTTGCACCCCACATCAATGCATCGCGCGCCTCGATATCATCGGCGTCATTGACACCACGCACAAGGAATTCCCCGGCCAGCTCAAGTGCGCGTATCGCGGCCAGGTCACTCCAGGGATTGGCACCCTGGGCATAGGGCCGTTTCATTGGATCTTCTACTTTGGCCCAATGCGTATAGGCCTTTGAGGTATAGCATTCGATCGCATGGCTGAGCAGGTCAAAACCGGTCGAGGCTACGACATTGCCCGGTAAACTATCACAGCAGGCCGGGTCAACCAGCGCTTCGGCGGCTAACAGCGATGGATGACCGAGTACAAACTTGGTATTCAAATCACTAATCCGGATCACCGACACGGAAGTACATTCCGACCCGGTGCCCGATGTGGTTGGGCAGGCCAAATGCGGCAGCAAGGCACCTGGTATCGGCTGGCCTAGCCCTATCGGTGGAGGGAAGTAATCCAAAAAATTGGCGGGGTACAAGGCATAAGCCATTGCCGCTTTAGCGGTATCCATCACCGATCCACCACCGACCGAGACCACCCCGTCAAACTTGCCCTCGCTGATAAATTTTGCAGCGTTTATGACGGTAGTATCGTCGGGTTCAATGCGGACCTCGGAAAAAACGGCAAAGTCCAGCCCGGCTTCACGCAGCGATTGCTGGACAGTCGATACATAAGGCCCATCTCTTAGATATGCATCGGTAAATAATGCAACCCGGCTCATGCCCCGGTGCGCGGCCCTGGTTCCTGCTTCTTTCAGGCAGCCGCGACCAAACGTCAGCTTCGGAACAGCAATGGTAAAACTGTCGGCACCATGCTCGCAAGGTGAGAAATACTGGCAACCCATGATCGATTTCCTGTCAGTCGGTAGAAGGCCAATAGTATCATCTAGATTTGGATTGGTAACCTATTGAGAAAAACTGGGTTTAGAACACAATTAAGTTCTAAAATTAGAGAATAATATGTTCTGACACCGAGGTAGTTTACGTTCAAACAAAGTAAACAAGGGGTCACCAATTCCCTGGCCCCATTCTTCTCTAAACTGGCGCGATACAGCGAACATGGCAACCTGCGGATAAACAACGACCGGGCAGAGCGTGCGATCAAACCTCTTGGGATAGGGTGAAAAACTGGTTATTTTCAAACACGGCCAATGGCGCAAAGGCGAATGTTTTAACACCGTTTGATTATCTGCACCACCTGCTTGTAGAGCTACTCAATAAATCACAGGACATCGAGCAACTGCTACCCTGGGAGGTTGACCTGCCACAGAATATCACTCATTAACAGGTGGGGTTGGCCGGACGCTTACGCTTTTGGTAAACTGTTGTTCCGGTTGAATCGAGATCACGAAGGATGCCTGAAGATGTCCCTGAGTGGCTGGAGAAACTAGGCCTCGGTCAATATGCTTCGAAATTCACCGATAACGATATCGACACTAATCTCCTGGCCCAATTGACTGATGTTGACCTAAAAGAACTAGGGATAAATTCACTTGGCCATCGAAAAACGATTCTCAATGCCATCAGGACACTGAGTCAGAATGAATCCGAACCAACTACCACGATAACCTCCAAAGGCGAAGCCGAACGTCGTCAGCTCACTGTAATGTTCTGCGACCTGGTGGACTCCACTGCGTTATCGGAGAAATTGGACCCCGAAGATCTGCGGGAAGTTAATAAAGCTTACCAAGATGCCTGCAAGGCAGCTATTGATCGATATGAAGGATATGTCGCCAGGTACATGGGCGATGGCGTACTTGCATACTTCGGGTACCCGCAGGCCCACGAGGATGATGCCGAGCGTTCGATTCGCGCTGGCCTGGGTGTTGTTGAAGCAATGATCGGCCTAAATCGAAAATTGGGTCAACAACTAAATATCGTGTTCGCAGTGCGCATTGGCATCGCCACGGGCGCTGTAGTTGTAGGTGATCTCATAGGTGAAGGGGGGTCGCAAGAAAGCGCAGCCGTTGGATCAACGCCGAACCTCGCAGCGCGATTGCAGGCTCTGGCATCAGCTGACACTGTTGTGGTCGCCCCAGGCACGCATGATCTTGTCAAGGGACAATTCGAGTATAGGACTTTAGGCGAATACGAATTGAAGGGTCTCGCTGAACCCGTCTGCGTCCGGCAGGTGATTGGGCCGACCAGGGCAGAAAGTCGATTCGCGGCAGCACACCACGGGGGCACCACTTCGCTTGTCGGTCGAGAACACGAGATTGGCCTTATGCTTGATCGGTGGCAACAAGCCAAGGGAGGCGATGGTCAGATTGTATTACTATCCGGCGAGGCAGGTATCGGTAAGTCCCGCATTACAGAAACCTTGCAAGACTGCACAGCAATGGACCATCCGGTTCGGCTTCGGTATCAATGCTCGCCATTTCATATAAATAGCGCTCTCCATCCGGTTATCGCGCAACTGGAGCATGCGGCAGGCATCGAAGTCGAAGACGAAAACGAGGTTAAGCGGGCCAAACTCGATTCTTTTCTCAGTCAGTCCATGCCGGTCATCGACGACATTGCCCCTCTGATGTCAACGCTTCTCTCGATTCCGCCGGATGGCCGGAATGCACCGTCGGGGATGGCACCTGAGCGACAAAAGGAGATGATACTAGAGGGACTAGTCTCTCTAGTGGAAGGCTTGAGCCGGCAACAAACGGTATTACTCATTTTTGAGGATGCTCACTGGGCGGACCCAACTTCGCTTGAGTGGCTCGAACTTGTCATCGATCGAGCACAAGGTATTCCAGTAGTGGTAGTCATTACATTTCGCCCGGAATTTCAGCCTCCCTGGAGCGGTTATACCCACATTACGTCGCTTACCCTCAATCGCTTTAGCAGTAGTCTGGCCACTGCAATGGTGGATAAAATCACTGGCGGTATACGGCTTCCCGCGGAGGTGCTCGAACAAATCGTGACAAAGTCGGACGGTGTACCACTCTTTGTTGAGGAACTTACCAAGACGATTCTGGAGTCGGGTTTGCTTACCGAGCATCTCGATCAATATGTACTTTCCGGACCTCTTCCCGAAGTAGCCGTTCCGGCCACATTGCATGATTCACTTATGGCGCGATTGGACCGTCTGGGCCCAGTAAAAGAAGTCGCGCAGACTGCCGCTGCGCTGGGTCGTGAGTTTTCTTACGACTTACTGGTTGCAGTATCTCCATTGAGTTTCGCGGAACTTCACAATGCACTGGATCAGCTTATAGATGCGGAGCTAGTGTTTCGTCGTGGAGGCTCGCAGAAAGGTGGCTATATATTCAAGCATGCACTGGTGCAGGATGCCGCCTATCAGTCACTTTTGAAAAGTGCACGTTTGCAATTACATGCGCGTATCGCCGAAACGCTTGAGCAACGTTATCCTGAAGTCGCTGCGGTGCAACCGGAGATCGTTGCACACCACTATAGCGAAGCAGGGTTCGCCGAACTTGCTATCGCTTATTGGCTAAAAGCCGGTATACAGGCAGCCAGTCATTATGCCCACCCTGAAGCGATTGCATACTTGCGGCTAGGGCTGGCACTAGTCACAGAAGTCGATGAGGCAGCAAAACGTAGCGAGATGGAGCTAGAATTGCAGGCAGCCCTCGGATTATCGCTGCCCGCCATCAAGGGGTTCGCATCACCTGAAGTCGGTGCAGTTTATACGCGTGCTGAACAGCTCTGCATGTTGACCGGTAATCCGTCCTCTTTAACCGATGCGTTGACAGGTCTATGGTATCACCATGTGGTGAGAGGCGAAGTACAGCTAGCGCAGGAACTTGCAGCCCGCTGCTTTACTATTGCAGACGAAGCCGATGATCCAGCAGGCTATCTAGTCGCTCATCTAGCGTTGAGTGGAATGACGTGGTTTGGAGACTTTGTAACTGGCTGCGAACACATCGATAAAGCTCTAGCGCTCGAATCTGAGATCACAGAAGACGTGAACTTGTCAATCGGCGCAGATGCCAGGGTATTTGTACGTGCATTCGGGTCTCACGTGCATTGGCATATTGGAAAGTTCGAGTGGGCTGCTGAACTGAGCGAAGAGGGTATTGCTCGTGCTCGCGCCATTGAGGAGCCTTTCACGTTAGCCATTGCGCTTAATTATGCCGCGATGCTGCATCAGTTCGATCATAACAATGTAAGTGCGCAAAAGCTTACAGAAGAGGCGATCGAATTATGTACCGAGCATCAGTTTGCTTACTACCTGGCGTGGGCACAAATAATACATGGATGGACCGCTATTTGCGCTGGGGGCAATGGAGTCGGGTTGGCCGAAATTCGTACCGGTCTTGACGACTTCGAGAAAACCGGTGCAGGCTTACGCCTGCCTTACTACCTGTCTTTGCTAGCCGATGGGCAGGGTCGCGATGGACAGCCAGAAAAGGCGTTAACTACAGTTGACCTGGCCTTGCAAAGAGCAAACGCTAATGGTGAGAAGTGGCACAATGCGGATCTGTTTCGACTCAGGGCTCAACTGTTACTGCAGATGAATCCCGGTAAAACCAGCGATGCAGAAACAGCATTTCAGGAGGCGTTAAATATCGCACGAGAACAAGGCTGTAAAGCCCGCGAATTGCAAATTACCACTGAGCTTGGCCGGTTGTGGCAAAGCCAGGGAAAACAGAGCGAAGCACACGAGCTAGTTGCACCTGTTTACGCTTGCTTTCCCGACTCTAGCGAGAGCATTTCTGTGAAAAATGCAAAAGCACTGCTGGAAGAATCTTTGTAAATTAACCAGGCCAATTTACAGGTATTGAGCTGCTCGGCTACGGCTTAATATTCTGGTTCAGATGCAGAATATTCTCAGGATCATACTTCTTCTTAATCTCCACTAGTCGAGCGAAGTTCGCCCCATAGGCACTCGCGACACGATCGCCTTCTTCCTCCGTCATGAAGTTTACATAGGCTCCAGCGGACGCATACGGTGCCGACGACTTGAAGAACGTGCGTGCCCACGTGATGCACGTGTCATCTTCTGTTGCGTCATCCCATCGAGCATGTACGTTCAACACAAACTTCGCATCGCGATGCCCATATGCCATTGCATCCGGCGCAACGCGGTTCGGTGCACCCGCGATGAGGCCAATAAAAATTTCGCACTGATCTGATGGCAGCTTGCCCGAAAACTCAATGATCGAAGCCAATGCTCCGTCGCTCAATTTTGTGAAGTTGTGCGATTTCCAGTAGTTCCTGGCTCCGGGGGTAAGCAGTGGATCGAACGCCTGCTGCCAGTCGATGTATGGCTGCGCTCCAATATGCTCACCATGAGCATCGCCAAACCCGCGTAGGGGCTCGATGAATTTCTGCCCCTCTTCAATGTCACCGCCATAAAATATAGCCAGAACAATTACCTCCTTACCGTGCACGTCTTCTGGCAAGAAAGGCAGCGGTGGTGCCCGTCGCAGCACCACCCATACGTTCAGCTCCTCAGGCGCCGATTCCACGAACTCACGATACTTCGTCAGCACCTGCCTGGCCTGATCGAATGGAAATACAATCAACCCGGCGAGAATCTCAGGACCTACGGGATAGAGTTTAAATTCAAACTGCGTGACTACACCGAAGTTGCCGCCACCGCCCCGTATCGCCCAGAATAGATCCGCGTTCTCATCTTCACTCACACGAACGCAGTCGCCATCTACGGTAACCATTTCTACGGAGATGAGGTTATCGACTGTCATCCCGTGTTTGCGTGTCAGCCAACCAAAGCCACCACCAACGGTTAGACCAGCAACGCCGGTTGTGGAGTTTATACCAATGGGGGTAGCAAGACCGTGGGCCTGGGCAGCTGCATCAAAGACACCGAGCGTCGCACCCGGCTCCACGTAGGCGCGTTGACGATCTGTGTCCACGCGCACGTTCTTCATGGTCGACAGGTCGATCATAAGGCCATCGTCACATATCGAGGTACCCGCGATGTTGTGGCCGGCACCGCGTATAGATATATCCAGGTCATTCTTACGCGCAAAAGCGAGTGCTTGGACAACGTCATCAGCACCCTGGCATTGCACGATGATGGCCGGGCTCTTATCGATCATCCCATTCCAGATTTCACGAGCCTCGTCGTAGGACGCGTCAACCGGGAGCACGACCTCCCCCTTTATGTTTTCCTTGAGTTGCTCTGTCGATTCACTCTTTAACGTTATCATAATGTTTTGCCCTCTTTGTGTTTTTACATCATGAGGCTATTCCTATGACTGCATTAAAGCCAATTCAATAATTAAATTCGGCTGGATAGGTAATAATAATATTTGATCTTTATTGTATTTAAACGCCTGCTCCTGGCCATAGATCGCCAAAAGATGAAACAAAGAAAGCCTTATTAAACTTATACGAAAGAATTCAAGCAAGGATCGGTTAAAAAGTACGAAAAACTAATGCGTAGCCCGATCACCCCAGATAGCCCGCAAGCGTTTATCGCGTCCACATCCCCAACGGTAGGCATTGTAGCGAATTGGATTATTCTTCGCATAGTCCTGGTGATAGCTCTCATCGCCAGCGATTGGATAAAAGGTATTTGCCGCTAGGATCGGGGTTACCACGGTCTGATCAGGAAACATTTCAACGACCTCTTGCCTGGATTTTTCTGCTATCGCCCTTTCTTCGGCAGTGGCAACAAACACGGCACTCAAGTAGCTATGGCCCTTGTCACAAAACTGACCCCTGGCATCGAATGGGTCTATGTTGACCCAATAATGATCCAGAATGCCCTCATAGCTGACTATGCTGGGGTCATAGGTGATCTCGACTGCTTCGTAGTGCCCGGTGTGATCGCCATTGTAAGTAGGATTTTTTAACTCGCCACCGGTAAAACCCGATACCACCTCACTGACCCCATGCAAGGCCTCGAAATCTGACTCCATGCACCAGAAGCAGCCGCCGGCCAGGGTGGCCTTTTCGGCAAATGCAGATTGTGCGGTCACCAATAACAGTGATATCAATATAAATCGGTTGGCAGGTTTCATCGGCTCGACCCAGTAAATTAATAAATTCTGATGGTTCGACTCACTTTACGTTACTTGGTTCAGGTGGTTTCAGCGATCAAAGTAAAGCTAGCACCAGCTTGCCTGATTACCCTGGTTTTCCAG
>JBGUEB010000136.1:0-9052 GCA_041821565.1 Gammaproteobacteria bacterium
ATGATCGCTAACATGGAGCAGGCATCGGCATGGATCAAGGACAAGATCGAGGAAGGCAGGGACACGATTATTACCGCATTGCCGCTCTATCATATATTTTCGCTGACAGCCAACTGTCTTACCTTTATGAAGGTGGGTGCGCTAAATTATTTGATCACCAATCCCCGCGACATGCCGGGTTTTGTAAAAGAACTTAAAAATGTTTCATTTACCGCGATTACCGGGGTCAATACTTTGTTTATAGGCTTGCTGAATACACCTGGCTTTGACGAGGTTGATTTCTCCAGATTGAAGCTCACCCTGGGCGGCGGTATGGCAGTGCAGCAACCGGTTGCTGAGCGTTGGTATAAAGTGACCGGATCTCCACTCCTGGAAGCCTACGGACTAACTGAAACTTCTCCAGCCGTTTGTATCAACCCGTTGAATTTAACTGAGTACAACGGCAGTATCGGCTTGCCGGTGCCTTCAACCGAGGTATCGGTTCAGGATGAAAATGGTAATTTAATGCCGCAAGGAGAATCCGGTGAGCTTTGTGTGCGCGGCCCGCAGGTTATGAAAGGTTACTGGAACCGTGAGGAAGAAACTGCAAAAGTCATTTCGGCGGATGGCTGGTTGAAAACCGGTGATGTCGCGAAAATGGATGAGGCAGGTTTTTTTCGCATTGTTGATCGACTCAAGGACATGATTCTGGTATCAGGATTTAATGTCTATCCTAATGAAGTAGAGTCGGTCATCGCAGGGCACGAGGGCGTATTGGAAGTTGGGGTTATCGGCGTTCCTGACGGTAAACGTGGTGAGGTAGTAAAAGCAGTTATCGTGCGTAAAGATCCATCACTGACTGAAGCAGAAGTGATAGAACACTGCAGAAAAGACTTAACAGCTTACAAGGTCCCCAGGATTGTCGAATTTCGCAAAGAGTTACCGAAAACAAATGTTGGTAAGATTCTGCGGCGAGAACTGAGAGACTAGTTTAATAATGATGTCGCGTGTAGGACAGGTGGGTTAATAGCCGCTGATTTTGGCGTGCAGATCACTGGTTTCTTCGAAACGTTTCATTTGCTCATCGCTGGCCTTAGTCTGATAGTTGCCTTTCCATTCCGCATTAGTCATGCCGTAAATAGCCTCCTGGGCCTGAGCATAGTCAAATTCGAGTCCCAGGCTTTTTGCCTCGGCGGAATACCATTTGGCCAGGCAATTTCGGCAAAATCCGGCCAGGTTCATTAAATCGATATTTTGCACATCGCTGCGTTGCCGCAAATGTTGTACCAGTCCGCGAAAAGCCGCTGCTTCGATCTGGGTTTGCTGATCTTTGGTCATTGAGTTGCTCTACCCTATAATGTGGACGGAAATTTAAACAGAGATTTCCCCACCAGTCCAATCAATAATGCCGGAAACTAATTCTCCTGAAGTACCATCGATGCGTGAGCTGTCTGCCTGGATTCAGCAGTTGTTGGATCAATTGCAAAAAAAACAGCAGCGCCAGGTTTTATCGATCCGCGGTGATGCCGCCTGGTGTGAGACAATCTTCTCTGCAATCAGGTCCGAGCAGCGAGACCTGCTGCTAATATCTGATCGTATCACCGACCACAGGGTGATCGCTTTCAAGCGGGTCGAAACCTTACTGGGCAGTGAGGCATCTACAGTGGTTGTCGATTTGTTTGAAGGTATTAATCCCGATCTGTTGTGTATCGCCAGTGGTTTGATCAGCTGTGGCGGGTTGCTGGTATTGTTATCGCCGGATATTGAGAACTGGGGTCAGATCGAAGATCGGTATGGCGTCTGGCAAGATGATGTGAAATCTGAAAAACCGGTATTTGCCGAATACATATTTAATAGTATTCAAAAACCACCGGGTTCAGGCTATGCACTGGGACAGGGCAAGCCTTTGCCAACTTTTACCGATCTGCCCCAGGCACGATCAACAGCCCTGATTTCGGGTAAGACAGCTGAGCAAACAGCAATCCTGGCAGAGATTGATAGCTGGCTACTCGATCCGCGACAATCAATGGCATTAATAGAGGCGGATCGGGGCAGGGGTAAAAGCACCTGCCTGGGATTTATTGCACGAAGTTTAATCCTGGCTCAGCGAATGTCGGTGATAGTTACGGCCCATTCCAGGCAGGCTGCTGCGATTCTATTGCTGCAGGCCAGGCAGCATTCAGAAAAAGACCCTGAATTTGACTTTATCGCACCGGATAAACTCATTGCCGATGCAAAGCCGGCGCAGATATTAATAATTGATGAAGCTGCGATGCTACCCTATCCGATGCTACAACGATTATGCAGGCAGTATCCTAAAGTAATCATGGCGACCACGACCGGCGGTTACGAGGGCACGGGCCAGGGGTTTTTACTGCGTTTTATCGCACGCCTGCCGAAACATCAATTACGCCGATTTAAGTTGACCGCACCAGTCCGTTGGGCTGCTGGCGATTGCCTCGAAGCCTGGCTGGATAGCAGCATGTTTCTGAAGCCTTTACCCACATCAGTCTCGGTTGATACCCCAGCTAATGCCTTGTTCAGCTTTCGCATGGTTGATTGGACATCCCTGGAACAGGATCTAGTGCTGCTTGAAAAAGTATATAGACTGATGGCCTCGGCGCACTATCGTACGCGGCCATCGGATTTGCGCATGCTAATGGAAAACCCCGACCTGTTCATAATTCTGGCTGAAAGTAATGGTAATCTGGTAGGTCTGGTTTTACTAAATCGTGAAGGTGGGTTGTCCCCGGCCTTGTGTGAACAGATATATCTGGGTAAACGTAGGCCAAAAGGCCACTTGTTAGCACAGATGATAACTGCGCAGGCGGGTGATAAGATCTTTGCAGGTTTTCGGGGAATGCGGGTTCAACGCATAGCCGTGTTGGAAAACTGGCGGCGATCCGGTATCGGTAGTGCCTTAATAGATGCGGCGATTGGATGGAGTCGCGAAAACCAGTTCGACTATATTGGTGCGAGTTTTGCGTTTGACGCTGAGACAGCCGCTTTCTGGGAAAGCTGCCAGTTTTCTCTCGTACATGTAGGTTTCGCGGCAGGCAAAACCAGCGGTAATCATTCTGTTGCGGTCTTGCGTAGCCTGAATAGTCTGGTGGATGACAGTATTCTGCAGCTGCAGGCGCGCATTCAAAAACAGTTACCGGTCTGGTTATGCCAGTTTTTACAGCAAATGGATGTTGCCAGCGTCGTTGCCCTGCTGCGCAATAGTCAATTCCAATCAACCATGACAAGTATGGAAAAAGATGAAGTTGATGCGTTTATACTCGGTCATAAGGGCTTTGAGTTATGCTTTGCCAGCTTGCAGCCATTTGTGATGCAATCGATTGCAAGCAGTTCGGAAAATTTTGAGATACATCCATGGCTAATAGAAAAGACCGTACAAAACCGGAACTGGACACGGCTCAGTGATTGTTCGACGGTGAAAGGACGTAAACAGAAGCAGCAAAAATTACGTGAATTGATCGGGGAATTGCAATTGAATGGTTCGAACCAAAGTATCTGAAGCAGAGTATTCGAAGCTGTGTTATTTTTAAACAAAGGCCGCCACTTTTAACGATGTGAGAAAGCAACAATGTACCCGGAACTGATTGAATTCTGGTTTTCAGAGGAAGCCAGTAAACACTGGTTTAATTCGACCAAAGCATTTGACCAGAGTTTGATCGATACCTATGAGGGAACCTGGGTGGAAGCGAGACAGGCAAAGCTGGATCACTGGAAGCAGTCTGCAGCAGGCAGTCTGGCACTTATTATTGTGCTGGATCAGTTGCCATTGAATATGTTTCGAGGTCAGCCAAAATGCTTTTCGACCGAGGCGCAATCCAGAGAAGTAGCACGCGCGGCTATTGGAAAGGATTTTGATCAGGAATTACCGCTAAACCAGAAATCGTTTATGTACATGCCTTTTATGCACAGTGAGGATCTGGACGATCAGGCCATGGCTGTGAAATTGTTTAATAAGCCCGGGCTGGAAAGTAACTATCGTTTCGCCCAGCACCACTACAATATTATTGAGCGCTTTGGACGTTTTCCCCATCGCAACAAAATTCTCGGCCGCAAAAGTTCTGATGCTGAAATTGAGTATCTCAATTCGAGGGAGGGCTTTCAGGGCTAAAATGTCATTTTAATCAGCCCCGACCGGGCTAATCGAATTTCACGGTGGACAGGATCGCCAGGGTATCTGGAAAAACTATGAACTTAAAAGAAATCAAAGAGACGATCGTCAAGTACATCTGGTCTTACAATGCCACCGACGCGGAAGTGAAACCGTCCTACTGGCACCACTTTCTGCAGATTATCGCCATGGTCGTTCGCGACTGGATGGGCGGCATGTTGACCCTGCGCTCGATGAGCCTGGTATACACAACCCTGCTTTCAATTGTGCCCCTGTTGGCAGTCAGTTTATCTGTATTGAAAGGCTTTGGCGTACATAACCAGTTAGAACCCGCGTTGGTTGCTTTGCTAGAACCCCTGGGCGAGAAAAGCATCGAAATAAGTTCGAAGCTAGTTGGTTTCGTCGATAACATGAAAATCGGTGTGCTGGGGGCTCTTGGCCTGGCTTTATTATTATTTACCGTGGTTACGCTGATACAGAAAATTGAGGCGGCGTTTAATGCCACCTGGCGTTTACACAGTAGTCGAAACCTGATGCAGCGGTTCAGCAATTACCTGAGCGTGGTGCTGGTCGGTCCGGTGCTCTTATTTTCAGCCGCCGGTATCACCGCATCGCTGGGTAGTCATTCTATTCTTGTGGCAATCAACGAACTGCCTTTTATGAGTAACGCAATTCGGCTAATTGGCTATATATTGCCATATCTACTGGTAATCGGTGCCTTTACCTTTATCTATATACTAGTACCGAATACCCGGGTTAAGCCACTTTCGGCGTTGTACGGTGCAGTTGTTGCAGGCATCCTGTGGAAAGGTACGGGCTTTTTATTTACCGTTTTCATGGGTGGTTCGACCAAGTACACGGCGATCTATTCAGGCTTCGCGATTACCTTGTTGTTTATGATCTGGTTATTCCTGAGCTGGCTGATATTGTTAATCGGATCAAGCATCGCCTACTACCACCAGCACCCGGAGCGACTGCACTGGGGTGAGTTGAAAAGCCATTTGAGTGCGCGCATGCGTGAACAAGTGGTACTACAGCTAATGGTCAGTATCGGTCGTTATTATGATGCACGCTCGGACTTGCCAACGACTATCGATAACCTGGCTAACTACCAGCAGGTACCGGTTGAAATGATTGGGCGCATGCTCGATGCGCTCGAACAGGATGAGCTGGTTCGGCGTTCGAGTGATATACCGCCCTGTTATCTGCCGGCACGCTCGATAAGCCGTATTAGTTTAAACGAAATTTTACGCAGCTCGCGTGAAGCCGAAAGCGCTGATCATGTCGATGTATTTGTGTGTGATGCGTCTGTATCCAGTTTGTTAAACCATGTTGATGAAAGGTACACATTCGTGCTCGGCGATAGAACCCTGGCCGATTTCCTGGAAAAGGAAGACGCGTGAAGATAGTCTCGTTTAACGTCAATAGTATACGCATGCGCTTGCACCAGCTTGCGCGCGTAATCGAGAAGCATCAGCCCGAGTTCATCGGGCTGCAGGAAACCAAGGTGCAAGATCATGAATTCCCAGTTGCGGAGATACAGGCACTCGGTTACGAGGTGATATTCATGGGGCAGAAAACGCATTATGGTGTTGCCCTGTTATCCAGATCCCCCTGCCTTAAGGCCTGTTATGGCTTGCCGAATGATGGCGAAGACGCACAAAAACGTTTCATCGGCGGCGAGTTTAAAATCGGTAGCCGGGTGATGAATGTGTATAACGGTTATTTTCCGCAGGGAGAGAGCCGCGATCACCCGCTCAAGTTTCCAGCGAAGACGCAGTTTTATCGGCTGTTAAACAGTTTTTTACAAGATTTCGATATGAATAGTACGCCCCTCGTCGTTATGGGCGACTACAACATCGCGCCGCAGGATATCGATATAGGTATTGGTGAGGAAAATGCCAGGCGCTGGCTTAGATCCGGCAAAACCAGTTTTCTACCAGAAGAGAGAGAGTGGTTCGAGGACCTGGTTGCGCTGGGACTGTACGATGGTTTTCGGCTCGCTCATGCACAGGCAGACGACGTGTTTAGCTGGTTTGACTATCGGAGTAAGGGTTTTGACCGTGAACCCAGAAGAGGTTTGCGTATTGATCATTTGCTCGTATCCGAGAACCTGCGAGCATGCGTAATCGATGCAGGTGTCGATTACGATATCCGGGGCATGGAAAAACCATCTGACCATGCGCCCTGCTGGATAGAGTTAGGGAGTCTCTGGAATGAATGAAATTAAGCTAGCGGGGTCAATTCGGAAGCCGCTTAAAATACCCTGACAATAGAGGATAATATGTTTTCCAAACCAGTTGAAATACCTGGCCTGGACCAGGCCCTGCCCGGTCGTGAAGAGAAAATTAAAATCGACCCGAAGCACTATGTGCATGGCAGGAGTATGGTCGAACCCTTTCCACCGAATATGCATCGAGTGATTTTTGGGTTCGGCTGTTTTTGGGGTGCGGAACGTAAATTCTGGAATATCGAAGGTGTTTATACGACTGCTGTTGGCTATGCTGGAGGTCATACCCCAAATCCCAGTTACCAGGAGGTATGCTCGGGTATGACTGGTCACAATGAGGTCGTATTGGTGGTTTACGATCCCGCAGTAGCGAGTTTTGAAAATCTGCTTAAAGTGTTCTGGGAATCTCATGATCCCACTCAGGGCATGCGCCAGGGTAATGATCGAGGCACACAATATCGGTCAGGCATCTACTATACCGAAGATATGCAGGGAGAGCAGGCGCGCTTGAGCTCGCAGAAATACCAGCAAAAACTGTCTGCCAACGGTTTAGATCGCATTACCACCGAAATTGAGCCGGCGGGTGAATTTTATTATGCCGAGGGCTACCATCAGCAGTACCTGGGAAAAAATCCCACGGGCTATTGTGGTTTAGGAGGTACGGGGGTGGCGTGCTCATAAGTATTTTAAATAAAAATAATAAGTAAATGAAAAAATAATAAGTAACGGAAATGTAAGCAGATAGAAGCAAAAAAGACTATAAGACTATAGTCACCCACCCATCCGCAAATTTGCTATGAAGAAGATAAGAATATGTCGTCCAGGGGGGCTTTCGGTACCGGCATTTTTTTTATTTGCGGCTCAATATCAGGTAAATATTCTTCTTGATAAGAATGAGGTGATAAATGGGATCCCCAGTGGGAACGAAAGTATATTTTACGACCCGGGAAACCAGGGACGTCAGTTTCTATCGATCTAATACCTATGCTGGCTAGATTTTACAGTTTCAAGCTTATTGCCAGCCTAATCTTGCTATGGTTGGCCCTGCTCGCCTTTGGACTGGCGATTTACAGTTCGCAGCTTTATCGCAGCCTCGCGCTTGATAACCAGCTTGAGTCGCTGAGGTCGATTATTGAACTGGAAAGCCAGGAAGTGATCGACGGCTTGTACAGCGACCAAAACCAGTTCGTTTTTAACCTGCAAAAAGAAAGCGCTTTCCTGGAGGCGCTAAAGGATCCGGACAAGGGTCGCCTGAAATACTGGTTAGAAAAGAGTTTTGATCGCTATATTGGCGATAATAAAAAACTCCGCTTAAGAGCCGTGATCGTGCATGATCTCGAAGGTGAGGTTCTCGTCGAGGTTGATGACGGTAGTCTGCAGCCCTATAAAGGTTGTACGCAGGTACTCAGAAATATTAATGGCGCCACCTTCAGGGGCGAGATGCCAAAACAGGTGCTTTGTACCTTTGAAGACAATCTCTACTCCGAGGTGCTAAGGCCGATCGGAAGCCGTCCTCAGGCCCATATTCATGTTATTGCTTACGTGGTAGAGAGCCTGAAGGACCTGGAACGAGAGACAGGCATGCCGTTGCAGATAACCTCGGGTAATGAAAACCTGCTGTATCGTTCACCAGGCTGGACCGAGGCTGGACGAGAGTATCAGTTAAGACCGCAATTTCAGATATACGGAGACGATTCTGTGCTCGGAATCAATATTACCAGTTCGTCGAACCAGCGAGTATTTCTGCAACAGTTAGAGAGTACCGAAAACAACTTTCTCCTGGTGACTATCTTGGCAATTGTGGCGACTTTAATACTGATGGTATTCCTGTTAAGACGGGTTTTCCAGCCCCTGAGTACATTGAGAAATTCAGTCGGGGCATTACTGACCGGTAAATATGCCACCATCAGTGAAAACAAACTGCCTAGCGAGCTACGGGATCTGGTGCAGGCTTATAATGAGATGATCGAAGGTCTCGAAATCGAAACTATATCTCGGCGACAAATCGAGGAAAAACTTCGCTCCGAAAAGGACTTTATTTCGACAACACTTGATTCAATTACCAATCCTGTCATTGCAGTAGATTCGCAGGGATATATAAAACTGGCCAATCCCGGCGCCGAAAAACTGGTCGGTGAAAAAGAGGCAAACCTGCTAGGTCAGTCGATACACCGGGTGTTAATCCTTTATTCGAATCGACAGACTACGCATATAGTCGATATCAAGGAGTTACTAAGTCAGGAAAAAATACTCAGTTCGTTGTTTTTCTATGATCTCTCAAAAAATATCATCGAACTCGAATTTTCTGTTTCAACGATGATCGATCTGGAAGCTGAGGATGTCGGTCATGTCATCATATTGAAAGATGTATCCGAAGATCGAAAGCTTCGGCGTAAGCTCAGTTATGAAGGTAGTCATGATGCGCTAACCAATTTTCTCAATCGTACTGCTTTCGAGCAAAAATTTGAAAACCTGGTAATTGAAGATCACAACGAGGCTGCGTTGCATGTCCTGGCGCAGCTCGATATTGATCAGTTCAAAGTAGTTAACGAAACTTGCGGCAGTGCCGCGGGCGATATGCTGTTAAAGCAGATCGGTTCGATCATAAAAAAGCATGTACGAAAATCGGATATTCTATCGCGCCTGGGTGCCGATGAATTTGGCTTCATAATGCCATTTTTTGATATGGATCGTGCTGTACAGGTGATGCAAAA
>JBGUEB010000137.1:0-8876 GCA_041821565.1 Gammaproteobacteria bacterium
AATCGCATTATCCATATCATCACCCCCCAGGGATGAATCACCCCCGGTTGCCAGAACTTCAAATACACCCTTATTCAATCGCAATATGGAAATATCGAAGGTGCCGCCACCGAGATCGTAGACGGCGATGATACCGTCTTTCTGCTGATCCAGCCCGTAGGCGACCGCCGCTGCGGTAGGCTCATTGAGCAGTCGTAAAACATTTAGATTGGCGAGTTTTGCCGCATCCCGCGTCGCCTGTCTCTGGGCATCGTCAAAATAGGCCGGAACGGTGATAACGACACCAGATAATTCGTCACCCAGTGTCTGTTCAGCCTGCAAAGCCAGGGTTTTCAGTATTTCCGCGGAAACCTCGATCGCGCTTACGTTGCCGCTCCGGGTATGAATCCTGGGAACATTCGTATCCGCATCTGCAACGAAATCGTAAGGCAATACTTGACCCAGCTGGCTGACATCTTCGATGCCACGTCCCATTAAACGTTTTACTGAGGATAAGGTATTTAAAGGGTCAGTCGATTGCAATTGTTGGGCTGTCTGCCCAACCAGTTTTTCATCCTCACCATAATGCACGATCGATGGCAACAGATGCTGTCCATCGACATTGGCAAGCGTATCGGCAACCCCACTTCGCACACTCGCAACCAGCGAATTCGTCGTACCCAGGTCTATGCCTGCCGAGTATCGGTGTTGATGCGGAACGGTCGATTGTCCGGGTTCTGATATCTGCAGGAGTGCCACTTATATCTCTAGTTCTTCTTCCAGTTCGATCTGCAAGTCCATAAGCTGATCGAGAATTCTTTGAACAAACTGCATTTTGCGGCTATTAAGACGGGCAGCTTCCAGGTTTCCCTCGTTAAAGCTAGCCACGAATTCGGAGCCGAATTGATCCGACCTGCTGCGCAGCTTTGTTGCGATATGATTACAGCAACTAACCGGATCGGCATTGGAGCGGCATTCATCAATTTCTTCACGAATCGCAATTTGCTCCATCAAAAAAGCCGTATCCGAAGTAGTTTCCGAATCATCGTTAAATTCAAGTCCGCTCAACTGCAACATATAGCGGGCACGCTTGACCGGGTTAGAGAGAGTTTCGTAGCCTTCGTTGACCCAGGATGCCTGTTGTACAGACAGCCGTTTTTCCTGCTCGCTGGCATTCACAAATCTATCAGGATGAAAGATAGCCTGTAAGCGCTGCTGTTCTGAGTGTAACTGCTTCAGGTTTATATCAAATCCGAGATTCAGTCCAAATAGCTCAAAATAGCTTTGCTTTAAATCCAGAGTTTGCATTGCCGACTACTGCGCTGGGTCATATTAAATGGTGAAACTTTCACCACAACCACATTCATCTTTCGCATTCGGATTTTTAAACTGAAATCCTTCGTTAAGCCCTTCCCTGGCAAAATCAACCTCGGTGCCATCGAGAAAAATCAGGCTCTTCGGATCGACCACTACCTTAATACCTTTCGACTCGAATACTGAATCGTCAGTTTGCAATTCATCTACAAATTCAACGACATAAGCCAGACCCGAACAACCGGTGGTCTTAACCCCGAGTCTTAGTCCTATGCCTTTACCGCGACTTTCGAGAAAACCCTGAACTCTCTGCGCTGCCACTTCTGTCAAATTAATTGCCATTTCAAACCTCTTTACACTGCCGCTTGACGTAATATTGCCGGCAGTTTGTTAATCAAATCCTGTAACTTCGCTACCAGTGCATCGACTTCCTGCAGGGTATTGCTCATCCCAAAACTGGCCCTTATCGCGTTCAGGGCCAAACTATCATTAACCCCCATCGCCGAGAGTACGTGGCTTGCTTTGGTTACTTCACTATGACAGGCCGAGCCACTCGCCAGCGCTAACCCTGCCCGGTCCAGTTCCATCAGCAAGGTTTCACCATGGTAAAAAGGCAGGGAAAAATAAGTCGTGTTCGGCAGACGTTCGGCCCCTTGTCCAAAAATGACCACACCTGGAAGCGTTGCCAGTCTCGATTCAAACACTTCTCTCAATTGCGATAGGTGATGATGTTTATGCTGGATTTCAAGAGCGGCAATCCTGGCCGCCTTACCCATACCCACGATCATTGCAACGTTTTCAGTGCCGGCACGCCGATTCTTCTCCTGCTCACCACCACTGATCAAAGCCTGCCTCGGTTTACGATTCACAATAAGAGCCCCTATTCCCTGCGGCCCCTGGAATTTATGTGCTGACAGGGTCAGCGCGTGCAGCCCCAGTTGTCTCATATCGATTGGCAATTTACCGACAACCTGCGTTGCATCGCTGTGAGTCAGGCAGTTTTCAGCCTGGATCAAATGAATGAGTTCCTGCACTGGCTGCAGCACCCCGGTTTCGTTGTTGGCGAGCATCACCGAGAAGATCTGGGGATTATTCTCCTTTAGCACTTTCTGTGCTGCTTCGAGGTCAACCTGCCCCGCAGCATTGACCTTAAGCCGAACCACCCGATAGCCGGACTGTTCTAACTGTAGCAACGGCTGTAGCACGCTGGGATGCTCAATTTCACTGCTGACAACTGGACGCTGGTCATCTGCATCAACATAACCTTTAAACAACAGATTATTGGCCTCCGACCCTCCAGAGGTAAAAATAACTGACTCAGGTGTACCATTAACCAGCTCAGCAACCTGGCCTCTGGCTAACTCAATAGCCGAACGAGCTAGCCGCCCCGGCTTATGCAGGCTCGAAGCATTAGCGGTCGGATTGCTTAGATATGGCAACATTGCCTCCAGCACTTCCGGATGCAGAGGCGAGGTCGCGTTATGGTCGAAATAAACCTGCATGGTTTAAAGCAATCTGTGCGTCTTCTGACGCAGGTCGTGACTGCGAGAAAGTTCCATTACTTCATTATTCTGCATCATGTCAGCGAGTGAAATAGTGGTCAGGTAGTTCTGTATTTGTTCGCTAAGCTCTTCCCATAGTTGCTCGGTTAGACAGGGCTCAAAATCGGTTGAACCATCCATGACATCCTTGTTCGTGACATTCATTTTCTCGTCCACTGCATTGATGACATCGGCTATACAGACATCTTCAGGCGAGTTTTTGAGACTATAGCCGCCGCCAGGACCACGTGTGCTCGCGACCAGTTTATTACGTCGCATTTTTGCGAATAGTTGTTCCAGATAAGACAGCGATATGCCCTGGCGCACAGAGATATCAGCCAGTGAAACAGGACCCTGGTCGGAGTGCATGACCATATCTAGCAGCGAAGTGACTGCATAGCGGCTTTTCGTAGATAATCGCATTTTAAAGGAATTTTGGTGACAATTAAGGGAAGTATACAATCCTGACTAAAATGGTCAACTATTAGAACTGTTTAATTCCCCTGGGTATAGAGGGAGTCGTACAATTACTCTCGTACCGTTGCCCGGGCTGCTCTGGATTTCGATACTGCCGGCATGTGCTTCAACAATCAGCCTGCATAAATAAAGACCCAGTCCATACCCACCCGTGCTTCTTTGCCTGGCTGCATCAGCACGGTAAAACGGCTCGGTGATATGCTGCAGGTCTTCTTTGTCAATGCCAGGGCCCTGATCGCTAACCTGCAGAACCAGGGAGTCACTTTGGCACCCCAGTTTTATCTCGACCGCTGTATTTTCATTGCCCGAATAACGACAGGCATTATCGAGCAGGTTTTTAATCAGCAAGCGCATCCTGACCTTATCGAAAAACACGGCCGCCGGGGTCAGTTCCTGACTGATGTTTTCCATCGGGAAAAATTCCTTGATGACATCCTCGATAGTCTCTGCTAAATCCATCTGCGATCGGTTAAGCGGGGCATAATTAGTATTCAATCTCTCAGATTCGAGGATATTGGAGACCAGATGCTCCATTTCCCTGGTATCTTCGATGAGTGAATTTCTGACGTCACTGTCATCGAGCAATTCCAGATTGACTCGCATGCGAGTAATCGGCGACCTCAATTCATGGCTGATGGCGAGCAGCAGGGCAGCCTTGCTTTCCAGCATGGATTTAATTTGCGCGGACATCTCGTTAATACCCCGGGCTAGTTGTGCCAGTTCATCATCACCTCGAATTTCGATCGGCTTATCAAGCTCGCCTGCACCAATCTTGCCCACCTGCTGGGAAATCATCGCGATTGGTCGAAACATGCGGCGAATCAGCAGGTAGAGTAAAAAAAGCGTCCCGCCCAGCAACAAAAAAAGGATCCAGTGTCGTTTTCGCGTCCCAGATCGGAAATCGCTATCGACAAGGAACAAATAACTAAACCCGCCCTTGTCCAGCCTGACAAAATACTCGTTGTGCCTGGAACCAATGTAGTACCGCTGGTAGGGACCTGGCGCCTGTTCAAGCTTATACGTATTAATCTCTACAATCGTTGATTGCGATGACCATTTTACTTCTGGACCCTCAATTCGGAGTTCAAACGGTAAGCTACGCGCCAGCGAACTGGCTTTCATCAAATCCGGGGGCGAACCTATATCGTCCACCACATACTCGATATAGCGAGCCAGATTTGGCAACAAATCATTTTTCAGGTGGGGTTTGATTCGGCTGGTAAAATTGAAGGCGAGAATCATCGCAACAATAACCATCGATACCACAAAATAAAACAGCAGTCTAAAAACCAGGCTCTGGCGCTTTACCCGCAGGTAATCTCGGGATTTGTTGAACATTAGCGAACTATAAACTGGTAGCCGGTACCACGAACTGTCCTGATTAGCTCTGGTCGTTTTAATTTCTGGCGTAACCGGCTGACCATGACATCGATGGCCCGGCTATAGATATGCGCGTCAATTCCCCTGAGCTCAAGCATAATATCGTCCCGGCTAAAAACCCTGTCCTGGTTTTGAATCAGCAGGGCCAACAAACTGAATTCACTCGAAGTAATATCAACATTCTGGCCATTTATCTCGACCATTTTCCTATTCAAATCAATCCTGATATCTCCAATCTCGAAGAGTTCACGATTACCGGTATCCCTGCTTCGTTTTAGTATATTCTGGATTCGGGCTACCAGTTCGCGAGGTTCAAATGGTTTGGGCAGATAGTCGTCCGCTCCCAGCTCGAGTCCGACAACGCGATCCATTACTTCGCCCCTCGCAGTCAACATAATAATGGGGATATCGCTAAATTGCCGAATTCTGCGACAGGTTTCAAAGCCATCGATCTGGGGCAACATGACATCAAGCACTACCAGTTCGAATCGTTCACGCTGCAATCGATCAATAGCCTGCAAGGGCAGAGATTCACTCTCAAGCTCGAGGTCAAACCTTGAAAAATACACTTGCAGCGGCTCCGCAAGCTTTTCGTCATCATCGATTAATAATAGTTTTTTCATGTTTTGTTTCTAAAAACCGGGCGAAACCTAAATCATAAGTGGAAGAAGCAACCTCAAACGGTTGAGGTTGCTTTCCCACACCAGGCTAGTGCTCCTGGTGACGATGATGCATACGATTTTTCATGTGCTCCTGTAGTTGCTGTTTTTGCTCATCATCCAGCGAATCGAGAAAGCCGGCAATCGAGGCAACAACCTCGGGTGCTTTAGCATTAACCATCTCGGTTTTTTGCCTGATCATCTCCAGGGCGTTTGCCTGGTCCAGTGTTGGCTCAGACAGCAACTGCTGCACGGTTTCCATATGCTCGGCCCGACCCGAACGAACATCACTCATGATATCCAGAATTGTCGCTGACAGCGCCTGTAAGTTCTGTTGTTGTGTTGTATTCAATTCCAGTTTTTCGGAAATGTTCCCGGTCATGAACTCGGCCTTGTCTTCAGGACTCATGCGCCAGCCGTGGTGTGCTCCAAAGCCAAACGCCGTCGATGTGACACCGAGAGCAGCGATAGCTATGGTGATGTATTTTGCTGATTTCTTCATTTTTGTCTCCAGTGACTAGTTAATTGCGCTGTCAATTTTAACCGCTGATGGCAACATGAGCTTTTCAACCAGGTAACCTATTGTAACGATTTGTAACCTTGATGAGACTGCAAGCCCGCATATCTCACCACAATTCTCGGCAACTGCTCCTGCATTGCTCTACTACTGCACATCCATGTGCATATCGCAACGAACGGTGGTGAGAAATACGGGCTAGTCCGAGCGAGTTTTGTATTTTTCCACTGAACTGAGAATACCACGCAAGATATTAACTTCGTTTTTGCTTAACTCGAGTCGCTGATACAGGCGGCGTAATCTTTGCATGAGTAAACCCGGGTTCTCAGTATCGAGAAATTTTGTCGTGGTCATTACCTGCTCGAGATGCTGGAAATAACCTTCAACCTCCTGACTGGTAGCGGCAGATTCCTCGTCACTGGTATGCCGCGGCCGGGTCGGGCTCCAGTTTAAAATAAAGATTTCGTAACAGATTAACTGTATCGCCGAAGCGACATTCAGTGAACTGAAATCGGGATTGGCCGGAATATTGACCATGTAGTGGCAGAGCTGTAATTCTTCGTTGGTTAAACCTGAATGTTCGCGCCCAAACACCAGCGCAACCCGGGATTGCCCACCCATATCACGAATCTTTTCGGCGCTTTGCCGCGGCGTCATTTCTGGCCAGGGCAAAGATCGTACTCGAGCACTGGCAGCTATCACCAGGCTGCAATCTTTGACTGCCTCCTGCAGACTCTCAGCACTGCGTCTATTGTCCAGAATCGTGTTGGCTCCCGAGGCTCGCGCATAAGCAATTTCGCCTATAGGACACTTCGGGTCTACCAGTACCAGGTTGGAAACACACATATTGTGCATCGCCCTGGCAGCCGCGCCGATATTACCCGGGTGTGTCGTCCCCACCATCACAATGTCAATATTGGTTAAATTCATAAGCAGTACCAGTGTATCAATATGCGCTCGACAGGATATCCATAAGTGACCATGTTGACTACTCAAAACGAATCCCCGTCCCTGCCTATCTAATTCTGGTTTAATCGGGGGCCGTTTGTTAGACTGCGCGCCTTTATCAGACCCCACCGGACAGTAGCGCCATGCAACCCATGTTGAATATTGCAATTCGAGCCGCGCGAAAGGCAGGGGATCATATTGTCCGCAAAATGAACAAGTTGCCGGACCTCAAAGTTGAGGTTAAAGGCACTAACGATTTTGTCAGTGAAGTTGATCGGCAGGCTGAAGAAAAAATCATTGATACCCTGTTGGGCTCATTTCCTGGCCACGGCATACTCGCCGAAGAATCGGACGAAATCAAAGGCAGTGAAGATTACCGATGGATAGTCGACCCGCTCGACGGCACCACCAATTATCTTCACGGCTTCCCGCATTTTTCGGTTTCCATCGCTTGCCAGCATAAGGAACGCCTGGAGCATGCCGTTATTTATGACCCGATCAAACAGGAAATATTTGCAGCCAGTCGTGGAGACGGCGCGACTTTAAACAATAAGCGCATTCGAGTCAGTCGTATCACGTCGACCCGGGGCGCCCTGCTTGGCACCGGCTTCCCGTTCAAAAATCATGATGAGTTTGATGAATTTCTGAGGATTTTTAGTGAATTTTTCTCCACCGCAGCCGACATACGTCGTGCCGGATCGGCAGCACTCGATCTCGCCTACGTCGCCGCGGGCCGGCTCGACGGATTCTGGGAATCCGGACTCAATGCCTGGGATATCGCGGCCGGTGCTCTCATCGTGCGCGAAGCCGGTGGCATTACCACCGACTACGAGGGTAACGATAACTATCTCGAACTCGGACAGGTCGTGACCGGCAACCCCAAAATTATGAGTGAAATGCTGCGCAAAATTCAACAGTGCAGGTCATAAAAGTATTCGCTTTAGCGATAACTCCGCATCTGGCCAACCAGGATACCGTGAATATTGACTCGATCGGCCGCATATACCATGGTCTCCATATCAGCGTTTTCTGGTATTAAAGCCACCTCCCACTGACTCTTACGCTTGAATCGCTTCAAGGTAGCTTCGACCTTATCGATCATTGCAACGACAATATCACCGTCCTGAGCCACGGGTTGTTTTTTAATAATGACATAATCGTTGTCCAGAATTCCGGCATCCATCATCGAGTCACCACTGACGCGCAGGGCAAATAATTCGGGACCCATAAACATTTCCGCCAGGTTGAGTTCCAGGTTATCCTCAATTGCCTCAATCGGTAAACCCGCGGCTATTTTTCCAACCAATGGAATCGTCGGCGGACTCACCAGCGGTAACTCGACCAGACTCATGCCACGCGCATTACCTTTAGCACGGTCTATATAACCTTTCTCTTCCAGCGACTGAACATAACGATGCACGGTACCCTGTGAGTTGACACCAATCGCCAGGCCTATCTCCTTGAACTTCGGCGCATAGCCATGTTGAGCCAGATAATGGCGGATGAATTTCAGCGTATTTTGTTCCTGCGTGGTCAACATAAGGCACCTTTGCACAATGTTCTCATTATCTTCTCATCGAGTGTAGAGAATATAATGAGAACATGCAACTGGTAATTGCTGATTCGTTATTTGGTTTCTGCTGTTGCCATCCGCTCAAGCAGAAAAGTGAGGATGCCATTATTATCAGAATTGGGATTTTAGTCTGGTCCGAAATGCCCTACGACGAACAACTCAGATCCAGGGTCTTCGCCCAGTCGGGTGGCTCCTGCGCATAGAAGTCCATATCCGGTTGATCATCGAATGGTTTCGTCAGCAATTTAAGAAGCATATCGACTTCGCTGAAATCCTTACTTTCGGCCTTCGCTATTGCAATCTGCGCCATGTAATTGCGCAACACATACTTTGGATTCACCGCGAGCATGTTTGCCTGCCTGTTAATCTTGTCTGAGTTTTCATCACGCAGTCGTTGGCTATAGTTAGCGGCCCATTGATCGAACCGAGTTCTCTGCACAAATAAATCCCGTAGTGGATGATCCCCTGCCGACTCGTCGAATGCACAG
>JBGUEB010000138.1:0-8869 GCA_041821565.1 Gammaproteobacteria bacterium
GGCCTCCTTCAAGTCGCTGCGCTCGTTCGACATCATCCAGCCCAGGGATTCTGCCTGACTAATGTTGAGGGGTGCGATCAGCTCCGGGTAATAACGATGGTTAATATCTACTATATTGGAATCCGCCACGGTACAGTCGATTTTTCGTTGCAACACCGAATAAAGCAATTGCTCGGTATCCTCGTTACTGGTCTCTTCCCATGCTAGTTGCGGAAGATTTTGTTGTAACGTCTTCAGTTGCTCGACGTAGCTGCTGCCAGCGATCACGACAAGGTTTAACCCGACCAGGGAATCGACAGTCTCCGGTTGCAGATTATCGCGGCGACAGACGACCTGTTGGGTGACATCCTGATAGGCGGGCCCAAACAGAAACTTCTGCTGGCGCTGACTGGTAATTGTCAGGCCTGCCGCCGCCAGATCACCTTCCGCATTTTCAATGCCATCGATGATCTCCTTGATAGAGGTCTTTATTTTGTATTCCACTTCAAGATTCAACGATGCCGCAAACGCTTCTACGAGGTCGTACTCGGGGCCAGTCTGTTTGCTTTCGCGATCGATGTACAAGCTGGTGGGTGCATTGCGAGTCAGCACTATCAGTTTGCCGGATTTCTGAATTTGTTCCAGGCTTCGGGTATCCTTTTGGGCCTTGTTGGTGGGCTCGGTACAGGAGGCCAGCAACAGAAAAACGGCGGCAAGACAGGCGATACAGCGTGGTAGAGCGGTAGGTTGCATTAACTCAATAATCCAGTAGTTCATCGGATTAAAAGCTAAATATGCTCAAAGTTCAATTGGAACCTTCGTTTCCTATCCTCCTGTTTACTGCTAATCCGGGGGTAGAGTTGATCTAATAGCACAGTGATCCAGGCCGCAGCCAGCGTCGTGGTTTTCACATTTTGTGTGAGTATTAGTGCTTTAAGCCATGCCAGTCAGTATCGGCTTTTCTATGATGCCACAATCGACTAGCGCAATAGCTTAGCCACATGATGAACAGGCCACCTAAGGTGCTGCTTGCAGCTACCCCGGACAGGTCATTAGAGATGGTAATAGCTCCCAACACTACAAGCGCTAATCCCGCCAGAAATACACCAGCATAAAATAGCTTAACGACAATATCGATAAGTGCCTTCATGGTTATCTACCCATTTTAATCGGATCAGGCAAATTGTAGTGATGAGTATAAGTTTTGATACAGGAGGGGTGACGATTGGCACAGCAGGATCATAGATAGGCACGTAAAGCCTAATATCTGATATCTAAATCGACCTGTACCCGCAGATCTACTCCAACTACCTCGGGCCTATTTGATCACCACCATTCGCGCTTGGGTGGCGAACCTGAAATACAGTAATTCCGATAGCCGACAGGCGATAAGTCTCGTCGGTATGTGGGTCGAGTGCCGAGGTAACATCACCGACATTGTCCATCGTCGATTTCTTCGACAGCTCATAGCTGCCGTAATGGGTTTGACGCTGCGTGCCAACCAGGAATATCAGCCGCTGCGCTTGATCTTCCACGATCGGGACATGGCTGATTTTGCAAAAGCCAAAGTCCGCGACGGCCTGCAACATATGCAGATGGGCTACAGCGCTCGATTCGGCTTCTTCAAGGCTGGCCCGTGGAAGGTGATTAACGATGCTGCTATCTCATAATGTTGGCCGGTGTCGTCTCAAATCACGTTCCTGATCATGATTCAGTCCGCGCGAGTCTACTCTTGAGGTTGTCCTAACTTAAACACCTTAACCATCTCAAGAGTTTCTGGTCTTAAGTTCTCAATTCCTGCATAAGGTTCGCCATGAGTAGGTGGTCTGTTCGGATATTTTTTCTTCAACGCCATATGACGCTGGATCATGCCGGCAAACTGGCCGCCGGCCCACGGACCAACTTTGATCGAGTCGATGGGGCGCGACTCTCTTGGATCACGATAAAGATCGAAAAATTCTGCGGATGTGATGGGGTTAGCACCTGGAGGCGCCAAATGCATCTTGTATTTGTTTTTTACAATAGACTTGAGTTCGGTGCCTTCATAGATATGCAGATAATCACGTCGGCCATGAGTCTCACCTAAAAGCAGTACACCACTCTGATCTAATCCATCGACAACCCTGTCCCTGGGTATGCCGTCGGTAGCATTGGCCAGACGCGCAAAGGTGGTGTATAGATCACTGACGTGCATCATGTCCTCGGCAAAGCTTCCTTCCTCGATAACGCCTTCCCACTTCACAAAAGCATTAACCCTTACCCCGCCTTCGAGGTGATCCGTTTTTCCACCGCGATAGATTCGGTCGGATTGACCCGTGGGGCCCGCATACTGCATAAAGGGGCCATTATCACCCATTACGACGATAACTGTATTATCGGCAATACCCAGTTTTTTTACTTCCTCGAGAATCGCGCCTATCCACTCGTCAAGCTCAACGATACTGTCGGCAATGGTGCCACCGTTAAGCGTGTTGTATTTGCTGTTATGCTCCTGAACAAATGAGATGGATAACATCGGCCAGTAATTGAGGAAGAACGGCTTATCCTGACCGGCAAGACTGCGAAGCTGGTCTAATGCGTTCTTCTGGTAGAGCTCGTTCATCTCCCGGTATTTTTTCTGGGTCCAGGTTTCGCCAGCCTCGATGTTAACCTCGTAGAGTTTTCCATCGCGCAGTTCTACGCCGACAACCATGTGTGCCGGGTTGGGTACGAACTGCTTATCGAGAGTGAAGGTCTGATCCGCGTTATCGGCATATATGCCGCGAATAATATCGGCATCCTCACTGTCAGTGCCCATCAGGGCGAGCTGTGCCTGTTGGTGAATCGGAAACTTGGCGTGCATGAAGCCCTGGCTAGAAGCATAAGCCTGCTCAATCTCCCCCATATGCCACTTACCTACATGGGATGTGATATAGCCTGCTTCCTTAAGCACTTCGGCAATAGTAATCTCTTCGCCGGATAGCCCTTCCCCAGAGAGCGTAGTCTTGGCCTCGGTTAATCCGGTACGGGTCGGATAGCGGCCAGTCATCATTGCCACACGCGTTGGCGTACAGGATGGTTCGCTATACATACGCTGCAGGCTGAGGCCTTCTTTTGCGAGGGCCGAGGTGCTCAACGAAGCCATCACAAAAAAGTGGTAAAGCCATCTCACCGGAAGAAGATGGCTCCATTAGGGCGCTGGGTTAATCCGTTTCGGAACATGATTGCATAATGCCAGTTAAGTTCTGATTATTATTAATCTGAACTATCAATTTATCTAGCTGATATATTGTATGATTCAACGAAGTAAATAGATCTCCACTGTCATCGAGCTGACTCTGTAATGTAAAGTCTCCCGCAACCCGGGGTTCTGCATTAGCATCTTCCAGTGCTTGTACTTCATCTAGCAGCGTTTTAGTGCGGGAACCGTAAAGGTCAATCAAAGTCTGGTATTCTAGATCTATCTCAAGAGTCGAAATAATATTTCGCATATTCACTGCGGCAGTTAATAAGCGAATTTTTTGCATTTCTTCAAGCATATTTTATCCCTCAAAATATTTTGTTTTATATGATGGGCACAACACTCAATATTCTACAGTCCACTGAATCGACCTTCGGTTTTGAGGTATCGCAAAGCGTCACGTTACCGAGTTGTCTTCGTCCTCGTCCTCGTCTTCGTCCTCGTCTTCGATTTCACATTTCCTGACTACCAGTACACTGGTATCCTGATCAAACCTGCCCTCGGCTTCAACCATAAAACCGATTTGATCAATACAGCTGGGGGCAGCGCTGATATCAACTTCGGTATTACCAATATAGTAAGTAGAACTGGAAGTATTTAGGATTAAAGTACCGGTAATCTCCGCTTCGGAATCATCATCAAAGTCGTCTTCATCATCAACTTCAAAATCAGTGGCCGTGAATATGTCGGTAGCCGCGTCATAACTGCCTTTAAGTTCGACAAAGTCTCCCTCCGCGGGAAGCGGACTGAGGGCGCTGGCATCAACATCGATTGAACTGCCATTTCTTAATGTCAAGGGGAAGTGGGTTCCCGTTATCACACCTACGGTGCCTTTGACCTCATGACTATTGTCATTTTGTTTTTCAACGTAACTGGCGACCAATGCGCCATCGCGCCATTCGCCACTAACTTCGACATTCGCGCCCTCCAGCTCAATGTTGGTCGGTGGATTGGCAGAAAAATCATCCCACCGCGTATCCAGGCTGGTAGTTGTAATCTCTACGCCATAGATTTCAAAGGTATAGTCACCACCTGTGCCAGTAACCTTGCTTGCCACGCCTTCCAGTTCGTCATCATATTTTAGTGATTTGACCATACCATTGGCATCAATTTTCAGAGTGATATGCATACCCTCGAAAAGGCTGTCGTCACAAGCCTCGCCAATATCCTGATCCTGGTCGTCGACGTCACAGCTGGAAATTCCGTCCGTTTCATATTCGACCCCGTTGTCCATAATAATGCTGCCAAATCCGGTAATCGTGCCGACTACGGTTCTTCCTGAAGCGGTTGATGACGTAGCGTCGCTGCCACCGCCGCCGCATGCCACCACTCCGGTGGCAACCAGGGTGCATAAAAATACGCGGGTAATAATTGATCGTTTCATGAACAGTCTCCTGCCAATTGCAGATTCAGATGGATGAGTCTATTTTGGGATTATATTCCCAATTCGGCTAAAGTCAATCACTTGTATGAAATTCTAAGGTGGCGGTTTACAAAGCCACGCTCTAGTGTCGGAGGTTAACCAAAACCATGGTTGTTTAACGTCCCGGTTTTGAGGTCGACTTCCGTTATGGCGTCGTCCGAAGCAGCAAATTCCCTTACTATCGCCAGCAGGTCCTGAATTATGTGCCCCTGATCCCCGATTACTATGGGCTGAAGTGGATTAACATATCCCCTTTCGAAATGAATCAGCCTCTTGCCTTTTAACAGGTAGGTGCCATTGGTAGAATTCAGGTCGCGTAGGTAAATTCTACCTTTGATAATTTTTATTTCGGCATGATGTCTGCTGACAGCAGGAGAGTCGATATAGACATGACCTTCTCTGCCTAATATATAGGTTCGGCCCTCCATGAGCCCGATATCCATGCTCACATTGTTTTTCATTTCCGCTCTTCCGCAATACATCGCTGTTTTCGGCCTAAGCTAGCATAAATTAACCCTGAAATTTATGCGGTAAATACCGTAATTGAGGTGGTATTTTGCAGTAGATTGCGGCAGATTTTTTAGTACCGGATTTCAATTCAATTAGATCCCATCGCTAAATTCACAGGCTACTGTCAACATAACATCCCGGATAATACAATTCATTCATGAAATTATATAAACGGTTTCGTTATCCAAACGAAGTTATCAGTCACGCTGTGTGGAGGTACCATCGATTCAAATAGTTAAGTTGACAGTACTCCGTTAAGCCCGTAGATTTTCTTCATTCTTGCGCGATGAGAGATGATTGGTCAGGCAGGGGCAATTATTTCATATTTGCGAGTATCAACTATTGGCATCGGATAAAGACATGAACTCACAAAAAGTAGCATTGATCACAGCAGGTGGGAGCGGAATGGGCGCCGATGCTGCAAAACGGCTGGCAGCGGACGGCTATTCTATCGGAATCCTGTCTTCCTCCGGCAAGGGCGAGGCGCTTGCCGAAGAACTCGGTGGCATTGGCGTCACTGGATCAAACCAATCGATCGAGGACCTGCAGCGGCTTGTCGATCTCGCCATGGAAAAGTGGTCACGCATCGATGTCCTGGTGAACAGTGCTGGACACGGCCCCAGGGCACCGGTTCTGGAATTGAGCGATGAGCAATGGCACACGGGCATGGAAGTTTATTTTCTGAATGTTGTGCGTGCCACCCGATTGGTCACGCCGATCATGCAAGCGCAAAAATCCGGTGCGATTATCAATATTTCAACCTTTGCCGCATTTGAGCCCGATCCGGTGTTCCCCACTTCCGGCGTATTCAGAGCGGGGCTTGCAGCCTTTACCAAGCTGTTTTCCGATCAATACGCGGCCGAGAATATTCGCATGAATAATGTTCTGCCTGGCTTCATCGACAGCTTGCCGGAAAAGCAGGAGTTCCTTGACCGCATCCCCATGGAACGTTATGGCAAGTCTGAAGAGATCGCAGCAACCATAGCCTTTCTGGCGTCATCGGGTGGCGCATACATTACCGGGCAGAACATCCGTGTCGACGGCGGCATTACCCGGGCGGTGTGATCAGGGATCAACAGGAATCCCCAGGGTCATCACGAACTAACGGCAAGAACCGATCAACACTACTCCATCACAATCTGGCGGAAATAAATTCCGCCCTTTGCCTGGAACATTTACGAACGATTTTTTAGAATTGATTCATCGTGTTATCTTTGCCGGAGGCTTTCAGGGCCTGTGCACCTGAGAAGTACTCCTTGTGGTCGTCGCCCATGTCAGAACCAGCCATATTCTGGTGTTTCACACAGGCGACACCCTGGCGGATTTCCTCGCGCTGGACTTTAGAAACATAGCCCAACATACCTTCATCTCCGAAATAGTCTCTTGCCAGGGTATCGGTAGAAAGCGCTGCCGTATGGTAGGTTGGAAGCGTGATTAAGTGATGGAAAACACCGGCCACTCGCGCTGCATCAGCCTGAAAGGAACGAATTCTATCATCTGCCATCTTACCTAATTCAGTGTCGTCGTACTCGGCGCCCATAAGTTCGTCACGATTATAATCAGAAACGTCCTTACCTTCTGCGGACATTGTGTCGAAGACCTGCTGACGGAAATTCAGGGTCCAGTTGAAAGAAGGGCTGTTGTTGTAGAGCAGTTTGGCATTCGGAATGACTTCGCGAATGCTGTTAATCATGCCACCGATCTGGTCGAGGTGAGGTTTCTCGGTTTCAATCCATAACATATCTGCACCATTTCGCAGAGCGGTAATACCATCAAGAACACAACGTGCTTCGCCGCTTCCCTGTTTGAAACGTACCAGGCCATTCGGCAGGCGAACCGGCTTAACCAGTTGGCCGTTTTGCTTAATCACCATATCACCATCGACGATGTCATCGATGGAATTGACTGGCGTGGTTTCAAGAAAAGCATTGTATTGAGAAGCCAGGTCACCTTCGGTCTTCGAAACCGGGATTTTTTGAGTCAGGCCAGCGCCCAGCGAATCAGTGCGTGCGACGATGACCGCCTCTTCAACGCCCAGTTCGAGGAAGGCATAACGTACCGCATTGATCTTGGCGATGAAGTCTTCATGAGGAACAGTAACCTTACCGTCCTGGTGTCCACATTGCTTTACATCGGAAACCTGGTTTTCGATCTGGATACAGCAGGCGCCTGCTTCAATGATTTTTTTGGCGAGCAGGTAAGTAGCTTCTTCATTACCAAAACCGGCGTCAATATCGGCAATAATGGGAACCACGTGGGTTTCGAAAATGTCGATCTGATTCTGAATTCCCTTCTCCCTGACGCTATCCCCCACTTCGCGTGCGGCATCGAGTTCGCGAAATAAACCGCCCAGTTCACGCGCATCGGCCTGACGCAGGTAGGTATAGATTTCTTCGATCAGTTCCGGGACCGTGGTTTTTTCGTGCATTGATTGATCGGGCAAAGGACCAAATTCTGAACGCAGCGCAGCGATCATCCATCCAGACAGGTAAATATAAGACCCTTTCGTGGTAGACCTGTATTTCTTGATCGCAATCAATTTTTGCTGTGCGATAAAACCGTGCCAACACCCCAGTGACTGGGTGTACTTGGAGGAGTCACGATCATAGGCGGCCATATCGTCGCGCATGATTTTGGCCGTGTACCTGGCGATGTCGAGACCCGTTTTGAAACGGTTCTGGGCGCGCATGCGGGCAACCGATTCAGGATTGATAGCATTCCAGCTATCGCCTCTGGCACCGCACAGGGCAGCAACGTCTGCGATATCTTTTTTGTATTGAGTCATGGTAAGGCCTCTAAGGTATTTGAGTAAATGATAGTTGCTCTCATAGTAGATGCTTCCATTCTATAATTGAAATAAATGATAGTTATATCTATTATTCATAAAATAAATAAAGGGGTGGGCCGACCATGCACAAAGGACGAATAGATCTTAATCTTCTTGAATATCTGGATGTTCTTCTTCGTGAGAGGAACGTCACCCGGGCCGCAAGTCACCTGAGCCTGAGCCAGCCGGCAATGAGTAATAGCTTACGCCGGTTGCGAGTCATGTTCGACGACCCCTTGCTGGTTCGGACCAGTGATGGCATGACCCCTACCGAGAGGGCGATGGAACTGCAGCCGCTTATACGAGATGTACTCGCCAGGGTCGACAAGGCGGTACAGCCCCAGACCGCTTTTGACGCTGCAACCGCAGAGCGTTTTTTCCGAATAATGGCGACCGATTATGCCGAGTCCACTATCTTTCCACATGTCTTGCACCGCCTGCGCGAAGAGGCACCCGGGATAACGCTCGATATCATGACGCCGAGTGACGTCAGCTTTGGCGATGTCGAACAGGGCAAGGTCGATATGGTCCTCAACCGATTCGATTCCATTCCCCAGTCTTTCCATCAGAAAACGATCTGGAAAGATAGTTTCGCCTGTTTATTCAGCGTGGATAACCCGATTCGTAACAACTTTACCCTGGAGAGTTATTTAAAGGCCCAGCATGTCTGGGTGAGTAAAACTGGTCTCGGTGTCGGTGTCGGCATGAACCCGGACGATGTTCAGCGCCTTGGCTGGGTCGATGAGGCCCTCAGAAGCATCGGAAAACAACGCCGGATTACCGTGTTTACACGTCATTACCAGGCAGCTATGTTAATGGCCGAGCAAAACGATTTAATCGTCACTATCCCGGCAAAGGCGGCGAAATTACAGGCACACAATCAACGCGTCGTGGTCAAACAACCGCCATT
>JBGUEB010000139.1:0-8856 GCA_041821565.1 Gammaproteobacteria bacterium
GGTTGCATCTTCCAACCCCGGCAAGTTGCGAGAATTGGCGCAATTGTTTGGCGGACTAGACTACCAGTTATACCCGCAATCGGAGTTCGGGGTTGCAGAAGTCCCTGAAACTGGCACAACCTTCGTCGAGAACGCTATCATCAAGGCGCGTAATGCAGCGCAACACACCGGTTTCGCTGCAATCGCGGATGACTCGGGGATTGAAGTCGATGCCCTCAACGGTGAACCCGGCGTCTACAGCGCACGCTTTGCCGGGGCTGACGCCGGCGACGATGCGAATAATGCCCTGCTCGTGGAAAAACTTCGTTCGGTTCCCGAGCAACAGCGTAGTGCTCGTTATCGTGCCGTTATCGTGTACATGCGAAACGCCGCTGACCCCTCGCCAATCATTTGTGAAGGCAGCTGGGAAGGCAGTATCATTCTCGAGCCCCAGGGACAGGGCGGATTCGGTTACGATCCTTATTTTTACCTGGCTGATCAGGGTTGCACCAGCGCCGAACTCAGCGCCGAACTCAAAAATCAATTGAGTCACCGAGGCCAGGCGCTACGAGAGTTACTCGAAAAGCTGTCACCTCAATGCAAATAAATCAACCACCACTTGGGCTATATATCCATATGCCCTGGTGCGAAAAAAAATGTCCTTATTGTGACTTCAATTCACACCTGGTCGAAGAATTGCCCGAGGCCGATTACATCAATGCCTTGCTGAATGATCTGGAACAGGATTTACCGCTGGTCTGGGGCCGTTCGGTAGAGACCATATTTATCGGTGGGGGTACTCCATCGTTATTTTCTGGTGAGGCGATCGATCGGCTTTTTTCCGGTTTAAGAGCCTTGCTGAATATATCCGCAAATGCCGAGATCACACTCGAATCCAACCCGGGAAGTGCCGATATAGAACATTTCCGCGCTTACCGAGATTGCGGTATCAACCGCCTCTCAATAGGTGTTCAAAGCTTTAGCGATGCTCATTTGCAAGCCCTTGGCCGCATACATGATGCCCGTCTCGCGCGTCAGGCCTTCGACTCGGCGAGACAGGCAGGGTTTGACAACATTAATCTTGATTTAATGTATGGCTTGCCCGCCCAGACCCTGCAACAGGCGCTAGCCGACCTGCAACAGGCTATCGCCCTCAAACCAGAACACATTTCGCATTACCAGCTCACGATCGAACCCAATACCCTGTTCCATCACCAGCCACCCGCGCAGATGCCCGACGATGACCTGGCCTGGCAGCAACAAAAGGCCAGTCAGGACCTGTTAACCGACGAGAATTACCAACAATATGAAATTTCAGCTTATTGCCGGGACAAACATCAAAGCCGGCACAATCTGAACTACTGGAAGTTCGGTGACTACATTGGTATAGGCGCTGGAGCGCATGGCAAGATTACCCTGCCCGGCGATAACCGGATATTGCGTCGCGTACGCAAGCGCCAGCCCTCGGCTTACCTGCAAACCCAGGGTCGCGATACCATTAGCAGTGAAATCGAATTAAAGCCATCTGATCGAGTTTTTGAGTTCATGCTCAACGCCCTGCGATTAACCGATGGGTTTAAATCGTCTGAATTCATCGAAACTACTGGTTTGTCGCTTAGCGAAATACTGCCGGTATTACAAAAAGCGCAAGATTTGGGTCTGCTTGGCCTCGAGCAATGGCAAATTTGTCCTAGCGAGCGTGGTTTTCAGTATCTCAACGACCTGCAATCCATGTTTCTGGACCTCGAAATTGAAAAAAATCAAGCTTTTTTTAGTACGGCTGATGAAATTATACACAGCTAGAATAAACCTTGTTAATTTGTCAACTATATTTCGAAATAAAAAAACACGCTTTTTACAACAATCTTTAAGCTATTGATTTAAAAGATTAATTTTTGATTGGTCAAAAGTTAACTAATCTAATAAAAACTCAATGTTTATCGGTGTTTCAGCACTTGAATCGCAATTTACTCACAGAGTTATCCACAACTTATGTGGATAACCCGAAAGCCAACAATCCAGTCAATGTTTTACGCACGACTAATCAGGTTTTACTTTAACAATGTCACCTAACTGATCACTAGAAAGCTCTAATTTTGGCGCTGAATTAGGCCCCATGTACTGATAATAGCCATGGACCGGCTTTATTAGATGAGAACATCGACGTTTATGACGCCAATTAATATTGCCCTAGCTGAGAATCTAGCCCGCATTTCTCACCAGTGTTCTACTGCAGATGCGAGTTAGAAAACACTTGCACTTTTCGGCATAAAAGGTCAAAATTCGCGCCCTTAAAAACCGCTACCCATCAGGCCAGATCATGAAACAGGACATTCACCCGGAGTATAGAGACGTCGTATTTCAGGATATTTCTTCGGACTTTGCGATCCTGACCCGTTCAACCGTGCCTACACGCGAAACAATCAAGTGGGAAGACGGTAATGAATACCCACTGCTGAAACTGGAAATTTCGAGCGAGTCGCATCCGTTTTACACGGGCAAGCAGCATATTTTGCAAACTGCCAAACAGGTCGATAAATTTCGCCAGCGTTACGGTAAAAAGTAATTCCCCAGTATTTCCCAGGGGTGCTTCGGCACCCTTTTTTTCGTTGATTATTGGTCGTCAAATATAGGTCGATAAAATTTGGTCGTTAAAAAAAAGCGACTGCCGACTTTCTGGTCGAATAGTTACCCTGCCACCCCTATCTTTATTATAATGCCCCGATGAACTGGCGTTACCTGATTAGCCCTATTTTACTGCCTGCGCTACTACTCACAGGCTGTGCTACCAATCCTGTTACCGGTGAACAGGATTTTGTAATGGTTAGTGAAGACCAGGAAATTTCCCAGGGCAGGGAATATCATCAAACAGTCATCGCCGAATATGGCGTTTACGACAATCCCGAATTACAGGCCTACGTCGATGAAATTGGCCAGGGTCTTGCTGCCAAAAGCCATCGATCCCACCTTGATTTTCATTTTACGGTGCTGGATTCACCCGACATCAATGCATTCGCCCTGCCCGGGGGCTACATCTATATCACGCGAGGCATTATGGCCTACCTGGATAGCGAAGCCGAGTTAGCCGGTGTGCTCGGCCACGAAATTGGCCATGTGACTGCAAGGCACTCGGTACGCCAGCAGTCAGGGCAACTGGCTTCGGGTTTACTCAATGTGCTTATCGCGGCTACTACCGGTAGCGATACTCTTGGCCAACTGGGAAATCAATTGAGTACAGGCTTAATCCGGGGATACGGTCGTAAACACGAACTCGAAGCCGATCGCCTGGGCGCGCAGTATTTACATCGAACTGGCTACAATCCAGAAATCATGCTGGAAGTAATTGGTGTTCTCAAAGACCAGGAATTGTACGAAATAGCAAAGGCCAAAGAAGAAAACCGGTCTCCTAATATATATCATGGTGTCTATTCCACCCACCCGGAAAATGATGACCGCCTGCAGACGGTGGTACTTGCCGCGAAAGATCTGTCGGTACAGGATTATCGAGATAAGAATAAAGCTGGGTATCTTGGTTTAATCGATGGTATGACCTGGGGTCAAAGCCCAGAGCAGGGCGTAATCGTCAACAATCGATTTATGCACGCGCAGCTAGGCATCGCCTTACAGTTCCCGACTGACTGGAAAATAGACAACAGGGCCGACGCACTGTTTGCCAGAAATCCAGGGAATAGTGCCCTGCTTCAGGTGCGACTGGTTGCCCTGCAGGAAAACGAATCGCTGGGTGCGTTACTCAAGCGCATTACCAAAAACAGCGCGCTATCGGTTGAACAACAAAACTATGGCAGCACGGCTCGTTCACAGGCGACTGTTTCCGGCAACCAGCAACCAGCCCGCGTGAGTGCGATCAAGCTCGACAAAAACCAGGCCCTGTTTATCGCCGGCACCAGCACGCAAGCTGATTTCAAATCAGCCGACCCCCAGTTGCTCGCAATAAATCGTAGCTTTGTGCGGCTCAGTGCCAAACAAATCTCGGACATCAAAACCCCTCAACTGGAAGTTATCACCGCTACTTCGACCGATAGCTTTGCATCCATCGCTAAACAGAGCGCTATTGACGACGATGCCGAAGATATCCTGCGACTGCTCAATGGGGCCTTTCCCGATGGCAACATAACTACCCGTCAAAATCTGAAAACGATTACCTTTGCCGATTAAACTGATCTGGACGGCGCAAAGGGCAAAGTTTTTTTTATAATTCCGGCGTTTTATGCCATATTATGATTATCAGTAACTGGAAGGGCCTTTAACGTGTCGCAATACCCAACAATTCGCAAACGCCGCATGCGCCGAGATGAGTTTTCACGTCGGCTCATGCGTGAAAACAGCCTGTCGGCAGACGATTTTATTTTTCCGGTTTTCGTACTCGAGGGTGAGCAGCAAAGTGAGGCGGTGGACTCGATGCCTGGGGTTAACCGCCTCAGTATCGATCTGCTCGTAGAAGAAGCAGTAAGTGTTCAAAACCTGGGTATTCCGGCAATGGCGCTATTTCCTGTTACGCCGCTTGACGCCAAAAGCGATGATGCTGCGGAAGCCTGGAACCCTGATGGCCTGGTGCAAAGAGCGGTACGAGCACTCAAACAGGCGGTGCCGAACCTGGGAGTGATTACTGACGTCGCACTCGATCCTTATACCAGTCATGGACAGGATGGCTTACTCGATGCATCCGGCTATGTTACTAACGATGAAACTGTTGCCGCTTTAGTACGGCAGGCATTGTCACATGCCAGGGCAGGAGCCGATGTAGTAGCCCCATCGGATATGATGGATGGCCGTATTGCCGCAATCCGACGGGAGCTGGAGCAGAATGGTCATGTCAATACGCGCATCCTTGCCTACGCGGCCAAGTATGCTTCAAGTTTTTACGGCCCGTTTCGCGACGCCGTGGGATCGGCGGGCAATCTCGGTAGCGGCAATAAGTACTCTTATCAAATGGACCCGGCCAACAGCAACGAAGCACTGCACGAAGTCGCCCTCGATATCGATGAGGGCGCCGACATGGTGATGATAAAACCCGGCCTGCCCTATCTCGATATAGTCCAACGCGTGAGCCAGGAATTACAGTTCCCCACCTTCGTCTACCAGGTCAGTGGAGAATATGCGATGCTCAAAGCAGCCGCGCAAAATGGCTGGATTGATGAAAAATCCTGCGTGCTGGAAGCGCTGTTATCAATGAAGCGAGCTGGAGCAGATGGCATTTTAACCTACTATGCCAAATCTGCCGCACAATGGCTGCAGGAATAACCATTGAACCTGGAAAACGCAGTAGGGCGCGAAAAAGATGTGCAAACGATTGATTTAGATAGCGTAATGAAAAAATGCGTGGTCACCTTATTGGTGATAAGCACTTTTTTCATATAGCTAGATGAATCAATCGCTTGTGCAGACTTTCGTGAGCCTACTGCGTTTTCCAGGTTGAACACAGGGATTGTGATGATCGATCGATACGCGGTTGTCGGCAACCCGGTTTCGCATAGCCTGTCGCCAAAAATACATCGCTTATTTGCCCTGCAAACGCAGCAGTCAATCAGCTACGAAGCTATCGAACTGCCGCTTGATGATTTTGCCGCGCAGATTCGAGAGCTTCAACTCCAGGGTATGAAGGGTCTCAACGTCACTGTACCCTTCAAGCAACAGGCCTGGGAGATATGCGACCAGAGAACCCCCCGTGCCGAGACCGCTGGCGCAGTAAATACCATAATTTTCAACGAAGACGGCAGTATCGTCGGCGACAATACCGATGGCGCAGGATTGATTCGTGACCTGGAGAAAAATCACCATATCGCGATCCAGCACTGCAAAATTTTGATTCTGGGTGCCGGTGGCGCAGTTCGCGGAGTACTCGAACCCCTGATCACACTCGCACCTGATAGCATCACCATTGCAAATCGGACGCCCGATAAGGCTCGACGACTGGTCAGTGATTTCCAGTCGAGAACAGGAATTAATGCCTGTGGATATGACGACTTAGGCATGGATAAATATGACCTCATCATCAACGCCACCGCCGCCGGGATAAACAATCAGGTGCCGCCGGTACCCGCATCGGTGCTTGCCAGCCACTCTATTTGCTACGATATGATGTACAAGCTCGATGAACCTACAGCCTTCGTGCGCTGGGCACAAAACCATGAAGCTGCAGAGGCCATCGACGGGCTTGGCATGCTGGTCGAACAGGCCGCTGAATCCTTCTCTATCTGGCGCGGGGTAGCTGTTAACAGCGCTATAATAATAGCCGATTTACGCCATTCTTAAATCCCTCCTGACCGTTCCAGGCAAGAGTTCGGCAAAGGCCAGCTGACACAGCTAGATAGCGCCTTCACACCCACCTGACAAACCCTGCATTTCAAGGATTTTGTGCCATACTCGTTGGTGCAATGCTTAAAAAATGCTGGTATTACCCGTCGCGCCAGTAACCCGGATACTTAGGCTGGATGCGGATCTGGATAATAAGGAAGAGTCTCACAGTACCTATGAATCAAGCCCTTAGCGATACTGATGGCGATGACATCGCTCTAACCGATGACAATGGCATCGCTTTAACCGATGACAATGGCATCGCTTTAACCGATGTCAGGCTCGAGCAGGTTCGCATTATTTATGCGGCAATACCTTCATCGCTGCTGGTTATACTGGTGAATAGTGCCATCCTCTCCACGGTACTGTGGAATGTTGTCGATCACGGGATCATATCCCTGTGGTTTTTAGCCAGCAATTGCCTGTCGCTATTTCGTTACTACCTCTACAGACAATTCAGGCACCAGAATGAGCAAAGGACTACTACTAATTTCTGGTATCACCTGGCCATCATTACCAGCGCCCTCTCTGGTGCCTCCTGGGGCGCCGCCGGAATATTTTTATTCACAGGTTCCAGTATCGTGCACCAGGTTTTCCTCGCCTTTGTCGTCGCTGGAATGTGCGCTGGAGCTATCACCACCTTATCTTCGGTACGAAGAGCCGCCTGGGCCTTTGCGACACTCGCCATCCTGCCAGTTACAATTCAGTTTATACTGCTCGGCACCACGATTAGTAATGGTATGGCGATCATGTCCCTGCTGCTTTTCGTCATGTTGCTATATTCCGCGCAAAGACTGAATGGCACAATCATCGAAACCCTCACCACTCGTAAAGATCGTGAACTGAGCGAGAAAACAATCCGCTACCAGGCACTCTATGATGAATTAACCGATTTGCCAAACAGAAGATATCTACTCGATTCATTAAGACAGGAAATGGCGAATGCCGAACGCCACGATCGCATCGGCGCTGCCTTGTTCATCGATCTTGATCGGTTCAAGAGAATCAATGATTCACTGGGTCATAGTGTCGGTGACGAGCTACTTTTACAAATTGCGCGGCGAATCCGTACGCGCTTACGCAACGAAGACACTGCAGCGCGCTTGGGCGGCGACGAGTTTGTGGTATTACTTCCAGAAGTTGGACCGAATGTTAATCAGGCAAGCGCCCAGGCAACCAAGATCGCGAATAAGATTCGCCGGCTATTCCATGCTCCATTTGTAATTCAGGGCCACGATATCCACCTTACCATCAGTATCGGTATCGCGCTGTTTCCATCGAGTGAAGTAGACCCGGAAGATCTGATTCAATATGCCGATGTTGCCATGTACCAGGCCAAGAACGAGGGTCGTGACTGTGTACGCCTGTTCTCAAATGAATTGCAGGAGGTGGTTAACAATCGACGCACTATCGAGAGAGGATTACACCAGGCCCTCGAACATAATGAATTTGAAATTTATTACCAGGCTCAGTTCGACAACTCGCACCAGGTCAAGGGTGCCGAGGTATTACTACGCTGGAATAGTCCTGACAAGGGTATAGTACATCCATCGGAATTCATTGAGATCGCCGAACAAACCGGATTGATTGTGCCCATCGGTGAATGGGTGTTGCGCAACGCTTGCGAACAGCTGGCCAAATTAGGCCCAGAGTCTGATTTGATATTCTCGGTAAACGTTTGCCCGCAACAATTTAAAAGTCTGAAATTCGCCAACAAAATAGAACGTATTCTGCTCGAAACGGGTGCCGACCCCAAAAAACTCAAGTTCGAAATCACCGAGGGTATGGTAATCAATAACGTTAAACAGATTATTGAAACCATGAACACAATAAAACAAATGGGCCCGTGCTTTTCGATCGACGATTTCGGCACCGGCTATTCATCATTGGCTTACCTGAATAGCCTGCCGGTTAGCGAATTAAAAATTGATGAATCCTTTGTTCGCGGCATTTCCAGCACATCGGATAACGTCGTAATTGTCGATACCATCATTTTCATGGCACAAAATCTAAAACTCGATATCGTCGCTGTCGGTATCGAAACGATTGCAGAGTTAAATTATCTGAAGCAAAAGAAATGTCTGAATTACCAGGGCAATTATCTGGCAGAACCTCTACCCTATGAAAAATTTGAAGCACTAGTTAAAAAACTGGCCGGCGAAGCCGACGACGATGCCGATAAGCCCGTCAAACTACACAGCGGTAACCTGGCTTCCTAGTTTCTCATTTTAACTCCGGTCGGATCGTAAAGCGGTTTATCGATGATCCGCGCAGCATACATTTCGCCATTGATTTCGACCTCGGCATGCTGGATAAACAACCAGTTGTAAGGTGTCAAGCGGTCGTTCACATCCTGTTTTTCGGACCAGTCTTCGACCGGAACCCGGTTGGGGTACATCTTTGGAAAGGGTTTCTTCGGATCGGGGAATTTTTCAAAATTGACCTCCGAGCAGGCATCCACGCATGCTTCACAGCCGATACACTTGCTGATATCAATCAGGGTTGCCAGATGCTTCGTCTCATCGGGTTTGGCGGCTGCCGCCGCTCCTGGAATACTGGAGG
>JBGUEB010000140.1:0-8827 GCA_041821565.1 Gammaproteobacteria bacterium
GAAGACAGCGATGCCGAATGTAAAGTTTTTGAAGAGGAAGGTGTTCTGATCTCGATGGAAGAGGCACGTATTCCAATGGGTGCGCACAAGAAGGTACACATTGGCCTGGTCACCGAGATCCCCAGCGTCCGTGCGCGTTGGACCGAAACTAAGGGCTCCGAGCCGACCGAAGACGACGTAAGCCGTATGTTCGAGCGTTTCGTTCCCCTGCAGGAAGCCTGTCTTTCCGAATATTCCGAGCTGATCCCGGGTACCCTGGATGTCATCAATGCATGCCGTGAGCGTGGTTACAAAATCGGTTCCACCTCCGGCTACCTGCCGGGTATGCTCGCCATTAACCTGGCTGACGCCCAGAAGCAGGGATACGATCCAGATGCAACCTTCGGAGCCGGCGATGTGCCGCGCGGCCGTCCTTTCGGCCATATGGTTTTACGTAACATGCTCGAGCTGGATATTTCCTGCGTTCAGTCGGTGGTTAAAATCGATGATACCCTCACCGGCATCGAAGAGGGCCTGAACGCTGGCGGTTGGGCCATCGGTCTTGCCATCTCCGGCAACGAGGTTGGTGTGCAACACGACGAGTGGATGGCTTTTTCGGAAGAGGTAAAGCAAAAGCACCGTGATCGCATCTATCCGACCATGTATCAGCGCGGTGCCCACTATGTGATCGATAGCATCGCCGATCTGATGCCATGCCTCGATGACATCGAAGCCCGGCTGAGACGTGGCGAAAAACCCTAGTTATTCGTTGGTTTTTTGTCAATTAAAGATGCAGCGGCGCCTGACCCAGAATATGAGGATAAAGGTTTTTGGCCTACAAAATTGAATCTAAGCCGTTATCCAACATTGTTACTGTTACCTATTCTGGTTCAGCAAGTCTGGATCTAAGGCTTCAGGCCGTTGACGAGGTATGCAGTAATTATAGTGATTTAAAACCGCTTAAAATCCTCGTTGATGTGCGCGATCTGGTCATGGATATGTTGTTTGGTGAGCAGGAGGCATTCGGGGAGTATCTTGCGAATCATTATAATCTGCATAATGCTCGGGTAGCCGTACTCCACAAACCCGGTTTTAATCCCAATGCTGTTATCGATGCAAAAGCATATAGTAATGGATATCAATTGGCGCAGTTTTCAGATCGCAGGGATGCCGAACTTTGGCTGCTGGAAAAGGACCCAGACTAGCAGACTGCTAATTAATTCAGGCGCGATTACCGCCATCCAGAACTAAAGGATACCCGGTAATAAAATTGGCCGAGTCGCTGGCAGCATAGAGCACCATATGCGCTACTTCTTTTGCACTACATACCCGATTTAACGGAACCCCCTGCGCGGATTCGCTGAGACCTGCCTCGGCGTCGAGCCCGCGGTCTCGAAACTCTCCCCTCAGCATCGGCGTATCCACATCGCCCGGGCAAATCGGCACGATGCGAATATTATCGCGCGCATAATCGAGCGCCATCGCACGCGTCATTTGCAGTACGGCTCCCTTGCTGGCGCAATAGGCGGTCAGGTGATAGCTGCCGCTAAGAGCAGCGTCGGAAGCGATATTGACGATAACACCGCCGTCATTTTTGAGGTGTGGAATCGCCGCGCGACAGACATAAAACATGCCATTGACATTAACGTCCATGGTTTCCTGCCATTGTTCGTCGGTGGTTTCTTCGGCCGTGGCGTGGTAGATCACGCCCGCACTGTTAACCACTATATCGAGCCCGCCGAGATTCGCGACTGCTTGCTCAACCAGTTGTTGACAGGCCGTGCTTTCAGATATGTCGGCTTCGATAAAGCCTATGCTGCCGGGTGCATCGCCGAGCCTGGCCATGATGTTGCTGGCCCGTTCCTGATTGCGACCACTGATTACTACATTAGCACCGGCTTCGACGAATGCCTGTGCCGTGGCTTCGCCCATACCGGAAGTGCCTCCAGTAATTAGCACTTTTTTCTGACTAAAATTGAAATTGATTTTGGCTTCGCTCATTATGGTTTCACTAGAATTTAATTAGAGGCTTCTTAAGAGTACCAGAATTAGTCAGAGCCTGTCTGATGCCCGCGCATTGGCACGAACAACCCGAAACACTTGCCCTAAATTAAAACTGCTTAGCGACAGGGTACGCCCTACAAGGGAGAGGGTGTGAATCACGAACCGAAGTTCAACTAACCAATAGATTGCAGACAACGGTCACGAGAGTCGATAATCATTTGCAGGGGCGCGCCAGCCTTCGCCAATACCCGTGCGCCGAGGTAGGTGCAGATAATAAACCCCGACACCATGGAAGCCTCGCTTGTCTCTGTTCCTATGGCAGCCTCGACGGCCAACTGCAGGCGTCGAATAGTTGCTTTTACCGAGCCCTCGACCTGTTTGTCGACTGGTGCCATCTCGACACTCGCATTGCATAACAGGCAGCCACCCGAGAACAGCCCCGCCCTGGCAGCTTCTACGACAGAGTCGAACAGGTTCGCGATCTTAACCGCGGCTGGGCCTTCACCGCCGAGCATATCAATACCCTGCTGGATACGGGTATGGTCATAATGTTCGAGTGCCACCATATAGAGTGCCCGTTTGTCGCCAAAAGCACCGTAGAGACTGCCCTTGAGCAGGCCAGTGGCATCGACCAGGTCTTGCATCGAGGTTGCCTCGTAGCCTTTTTGCCAAAACACGTGCATTAACGCTTGTTTCACTTTTCGCTCATCAAATTCACGTGGTCTGGCCATGGCTTCCTCATAATTAAAAAAATATTAATTAGTTATTGACTAATCGGTCAATAACTAATATTCTTTCTCGAAATGGCCACCTGTATATCGAGTGGCCTTTATTTGAGCTAGTTTATGACCATTTGGTCAATAATGCAAACCGGAGACCAGCATGAACAAGATTGAGATCTATACAAAGAACTTCTGTCCTTATTGTGCACGTGCTAAAGCACTGTTAGACAGGCAGGGGTTAAGCTACACCGAGTACGAGCTGAGTTTCGATTCGAGCAGGGAAGCAGAGATGATTGAACGATCGGGTCGATTCACCGTGCCACAGATCTTTGTCGATAACCTGTCAATCGGCGGCAGTGATGAACTGGTTGATCTGTTTGATAAAGGTACTTTTTTTAACCTGCTGAAGCCTTCAGCAGGGATTGCTAACACTAATCAGGAGGTAGTAAATCATGTCTGAGCGTTACGACATAGTAATCATTGGTGGCGGCAATGCCGGGTTCGGCGTATCACAGATAGCCCATGCAGCGGGCAAATCAATCGCCTTTGTCGAGTCTGACGAATTTGGCGGTACCTGTCCAAACCGTGGTTGCACACCGAAAAAAGTACTGGTTGCGGCGGCTCACGCGATGCACGAGATCGAGATCGCGCATCACCACGGTATCGAAGTCGGCCCGGCAAAACTCGACTGGACCGCTTTAATAGATCGCAAAAGCGATATGATCGACTTTATTCCAGCAGCAATGGAGGATTTGGCCAAAGGTCGCGGCACCGTGTACAGGGGCAAGGCAAAGTTTACTGGACCCAACGAGATCGAAGTCGACGGCATACAAATCGAGGCGGACAATTTTGTTATCGCTACCGGATCTGTCACGCGTCCACTGTCGATTCCTGGTGCCGAGCACCTGATTACCTCCGATGACGTACTAACCGAGCGCGAGCTGCCAGATGAAGTAGTGTTTATTGGCGGCGGTGTGATTGCGATGGAGTTCAGCCATGTCTATGCCCGTGCCGGGGCAAAGGTAACCATTCTGGAAATGATGCCGCAGTTGTTGCCGCGGCTCGATAGCGACGCGGTAGCGGCTATCAGTGCGGAGAGTGAGCGCATTGGTATCACCATGAAAACCGGTGTCGAGGTTCAGGGGGTCGAAAAAATCGATGGAAAGTTACGAGTTAACTACGTTCACGAGGGCGAGCAACAGTCGATTGAGGCTAGTCGTGTTGTCAATGGCGCCGGTCGAATAGCCAATGTAAGTGATTTGAACCTCGACGCGGCCAATATCCGCTACGACGGCATTCGTATAGAAGTCGACGAATACCTGCGCTCGGTATCAAACCCGGCTATCTGGGTAGCGGGTGACGCCCTGGTTACATCGGCACAGCTTTCACCAATCGCTACCTATGAGGGACGCATTGTCGGCCAGAACATCGTCGATGGCGCGCACAAAACCCCGGATTATTCGGTCATCCCGAGCGCGGTCTACACCGTGCCCGCCCTGAGCAGTGTTGGTATGAGCGAAGCCGAAGCAAAGCAGGCGGGTATTGATTTTGAGGTCACAACTTCCGATATGTCACAATGGTTTTCAGCACGTTTCTATGCAGAGACGGTGGCCTGGGCCAAGGTAATCGTGGAAAAGTCATCGAGACGAATAGTCGGGGCACACCTGGTTGGGCATCATGGTGAAGAATTGATCCACCTGTTCGCACTGGCGATGCGCCATAACATCAGCGCGGATGATCTGGGCGGTGAAATTTATGCTTTTCCAACCTTCGCTGCCGATATGTCCAGCATGGTCCCGGCGGCTTAGTTGAAAAATAGTAGTTTTATCGCGCTAAGCAAAGGCACGATCACCAGCAGCGCTTTAATGAAACCCTGGCCGGTTCTTATCAACAGGTGTGACCCCAGATAAGATCCGGCTATATTTCCGAATGCCATGGCGATTGCAACCAGCCACCAGACGTGGCCCCCTATCATCAAAATCACCAGCGAAGATGAGTGGATGACCATCATTACGAGCCGACTATTGGTGACCGCCAAGCGAATGTCGTAGCCTCTTAGAGTTGACAGGGCCAGGACCAGGCTGGGCCCGGTGCCAATACCAAAAAAACCGCCGTATACCCCTGCACTGGCTCCGACGATGGCATTGAAGCGGGTTTTCGACATCTTTGCTGGATGGGCATTTACGGATGCCTTTGGTGCAAAGGCAAAATACAGGGCAATAACGATAAGCACGTAGGGAATGACGACCTCGAGAATTCCCGCCGCCGAAAACCACTGCAGCAAGCCAACACCGATACAGGAACCTGCCAGTGCATAAATCAACAACGGCCAGATTGACTGGATATCCAGTAACCCTCTACGCAGATACTGGTGCGCAGCAGTAACACTACCGAGCGTGTTTTGAAATTTATTGATCGCGATCGCATTAATCGGCGGGATGCCCATCACCAGCATCAGCGGCACTACGATCATGCCGGCCCCACCTGATATGGCATTGAGCAGACCACCGAAAATCGAAACAATGGTTAAAATGGAAATGAGGGTTACAGGGTCTATTGAGTAGCTCCAGTGACAAGTAATTCCTTTTGCAGCCGGGAAAGCTTTTTAATCTCGACTTCGCGTTTACTCGCACTACTTCGCGTATGTCCATCTTCCTGATAGATCACCTTCAGTGGCGTTCGCCCGTTAAAGTACTTGGCTCCGCAGACAGTACCACTATGTTCTTCAAATCGGCGTCCTACATCGGTGGCAATACCAGTGTAGTAAGAGTTATCGTTTGCTTCGATTATGTAGACTGACCAGTTCATAAAAAGCCAGGATAGAATGGGTCCGTGTATCATATCGGACTCTCTAAAAGGAGGACAGTAGTCGCTCGCATAAATGGACATATGGCCTGTTTCTGGTATCGGTTTGGCAGTACTATTGGGGCGTGAGATAATTTCAGTCTTAACAAAGGCAATAATTTCAGTCATTTCAGGCAGTGAAATAGAACTGAAAACAAATGAGGAGTAGTCATGAGTAATCGATACGAGAGTATTCTCGACACAATCGGAAATACACCGGTGGTGCGAATTAATAATATTGGCCCAAAAAATGTCACCATTTTCGCCAAGATGGAATCATTTAATCCACTTGCTTCAGTTAAAGACAGGCTGGCACTGGGAGTGATCGAAGACGCCGAGCGCAGCGGTGAACTAAAACCCGGGCAAACGGTGATTGAGGCGACCAGCGGAAACACCGGTATCGGCCTGGCCATGGTATGTGCCCAAAAGGGTTATCCGCTGGTCATCATAATGGGTGAGAATTTCAGTGTTGAACGTCGACGAATACTACGATTCCTCGGCGCTAAAGTGGTACTCACGCCGGCAGACGCGATGGGCTCTGGTATGTTGAAAAAAGTGGACGAGCTTTGTACCAGGAACGGCTGGTGGACACCTCGCCAGTTCGAGAATCCGGCCAACGCTGATATGCATGCGCGCACCACGGCGATTGAAATTCTCGAGGACTTTGACGATATCAAGCTCGACTACTGGGTGAGTGGATTTGGTACCGGCGGCACGATTAATGGTGTTTCCAGGGTTTTAAAACAGAAAAGCCCACAGACTAAAATTATCGTTTGTGAGCCGGATAACTCACAGACGCTGGCTAGCGGAATCCCACAGGCACGTAACGCCGACGGCTCGCATAATGGTAGTCATCCCAATTTCAGGCCACATATGATGCAGGGCTGGTCGCCGGACTTCATACCCAAACTGGCCGAGGAAGTCACGGCAGCATCGAATATCGATGCATTTATGCCGATCGATGGCAACTTCGCGATACAGTGTTCAAAAGACCTGGCTCAAAAAGAAGGCATATTTGTCGGTACCAGCTCGGGGGCTACCTTCGCTGGCGCGCTCAATATTGCAGAAAGCGCGCCTGATGGAACCAATATTCTTTGCATGTTGCCCGATACCGCCGAGCGTTATCTATCCACCACCTTGTTTGAAGACATTGTTGCCGATATGAGTGCCGAAGAACTTGAAATTTCCTGTTCGACGCCCTCCGCTCGTTTCGATATTTCGGCTCCTGAAGAAGCCGAGTCTGAGCAGGAACCGGTTGCGGCGACTGCAGACGTGGCACTGGACCCTGCGGCGGTCGAAGAAGTAGAAAAGGTATTGCGCGAGAATGCTGATCAGGTCGTCATGTTTTCACTCGAATGGTGTGAGTTTTGCTGGTCGGTGCGCAAGATGATGAGTGCCTGTGAAATCCCCTATATTACGGTGGATCTCGATTCAGTCGCTTACCAGGAAAATGATCGTGGCGGTAAGATTCTCGAGGTATTGAAAAGCAGAAACAACTGGGAAACGATTCCTCAAATTTACGTCGGTGATGAATTTGTCGGCGGCGCTACAGATATGTTCGACGTGTCAAAGGCAGGCGACCTGGAAAAAATGCTGGCGGCCAGACAGATTCACTACAATGAATCGATCAAGCGCGACCCCTACAGCTTTTTACCAACCTGGTTGCATCCCAGGTAAACGGGTTGTAGCAAAAGTTTAGATTCCACGAGCCCGTCATACCGGCGCAGGCCGAAGCGTCGGACCGCGGCATCCATTGCGCAGTGTTTACTGAGTAGTCCAGAGGCCCCTTGTAATGGATACCGGGTCTAGCCCGGTATGACGGTCTTTTTGAGTTGGTTCGCTCTCTCGTCATCCCAGTCTACGATCCGGGCTCGGTACCGGTATCAAGTCGTTAGCTGATTCTCGGGTGTAATTACTTCAACACCTGCTTCGACCAGCTTTTCCATAATATTAGCCGGTGGTATTCGGTCAGAAACAATCATATCGACCGCGTCGAAATCACATACCCTGACAAAATTTTGACTGCCATATTTTGTATGGTCGGCGACGACGATAGTCTTTCTCGCCTGCTGGATGACCGCGCGAGAAAATTCAGCCTCTTCGAGGTGGTAATCCATGAATTCTCCTGTTTCGGTGATACCACCGATGGATAATATCGCATAGGCAGCATGAAACTGATGGACAAAGCTGATTGCCGCGGAGCCGAAAGTAGCGTAGTCGTCGGGGCGTAGTGCGCCGCCACAGATATGTACGCGATTGCTGGTTCGCCGGGCCAGGGTACGCGCGATTTCGGTACAATTGGTTACTACCGAGAGATTGCGTTGCCCACTGAGACCGCGAGCCACGTAAGCGGTAGTCGAACCGGTATCGAGCATGATCGAATCGCCATCCTTGATAATTTCGGCAACCAGGTTGGAGATCAGCGTTTTCTCTTCGATATGCTCGTTCATGCGCCTTTCAAACGGTGGTTCGGGTTCCAGGTTCGCATTCAGAACAATGCCGCCGTGAACTTTTTCGATTAATCCCTGGCTTACCAGTGGTTTGATGTTGCGACGGATAGTTTCGTCTGAAACCATGAGTTGTTCCGCCAGTTCTACAATCGAGCAGGCACCGTGAGCTTTTACCGCGGCGAGAATTTGATTTTGTCTTTTGTGCAGGCGCATTAGGCGGTTCCTAAAACAACAATTCGGATGATGTTGAAACGAACTGGGTTTGGTAGTTATCGAATGTAAACTTTGACTACCGGATCGATAACCACATTAATCAACATATAAATTAACCGAATTGTAATTAAGTGTGGAGTTTAATTCAAATTATGTTGACTTTATGTGGTAAATTTGCGAAAAAGGTCCGTTCGTACTGTTACTAAAACTGAGCCAGTATGCTGTTAACCAAATAACGAGGAGATGAGATGAACAAGAATAAATATAGCATCCAATTCAAGACATTAATGATTGCCGTACTGATGTCCCTGGCCCTGCCAGCGACTGCGGCGGTAGAGTCCACGGACCCGATAAAATTGACCCTGCATGACTGGACCGGCCAATACCTGACAACCAACATCATGGGTGAAGTTCTAAAGAAAGCGGGTTATAACATTGAGTATGTGCAGGCAGATTATATTGCGCAGTTTGCCGGACTGGAGTCGGGTGATCTGCACGTTGCCATGGAAATGTGGGAAACCACGGGTAAGCAGGCGATGGATGCATCCCTGGCAACTGGTAAAACAGTAGATCTGGGTGAAACCGGGATGGATGCCAAGGAAGAATGGTGGTATC
>JBGUEB010000141.1:0-8703 GCA_041821565.1 Gammaproteobacteria bacterium
CGGGTTGTGTTGGTGGTCCGTTGTTAGTCGGTAGTTGCACTTGTATTTCAGGTAGTTGGCTGAAGTATAAGGATATTCAGAGTGGAATGATGTCTCCCTGGAATCATTTAGTTTTTTTCTTACTTCAACGGACAACGATCAACTGACATCGCTTAAAATAGTCCGGTCATCATTGTAATGAAAACCGACGTGCTTAAACTCGACGGTTGTATTGCTCAGGACTAATGCCCTGGCGCCGGCGCTATCTGTAATTTCAATCGGTTTTTGGAGTAGCTTGATCACCATATCCATATCCGCCAGCGAGTATTTAAGCGCCCGGTAAATAATCCCGAGAAAATTCAACGGCAGGAACAGCTGCAACATCATGGTATTGATTAATACCAGGTCGCCAAGGCTTAAAACGCCGCGCATAACCCCATCGGCTGCCAGGTACATGATGCCGGTGACGCCGATTGCAATAATCGCACCCTGGCCGAAATTGAGCAGGGACATGGTGTTCTGACTTTTTACCGCTGCTTCTTCCCATTCTCCCATGGTATTGGAGTACCGCCTGATTTCGTGTTCGTCATTATTGAAGTACTTGACGGTTTCATAGTTCATCAGGCTGTCCATCGCGCGGCCGTTAGCACCCGAATCCAGCGCGTTCATTTCATGGCGATAATTCATACGCCATTCGGTTACCAGTAAAGTAAAACTGATGTAGATGATAACCGTAACAAATATAATGATGGCGAAATGCCTGTCGTACTGGATGAGCAAAATACCCGCCACCAGTAAAAATTCGGCCATGGTCGGGATGATATTAAAAACCAGGTAATTCAGAATCGAACTAATGCTCTGTGCACCGCGCTCCATATCGCGTGAAATTGCGCCGGTATTGCGTTCAAGGTGATAGCGCAGTGACAGGTTGTGTAAATGGGTAAGCGTGGTCACCGACAGGCTCTTCATCGCGTGGTAGCGTACGCGCGCAAAAATGGCATCGCGTAATTCGTTAAAACCCGAGTTAATAAAACGCAATACGCCGTAGGCCAGTAAAAACACCACCGGCAAAGCAGCCACGTGACCAGCATTGGTATCGAGGGCGTCGACGATGTACTTCAATACGATCGGGATGCCGACCATCGCCAGTTTGGATATTACGAGGCAGCCCAGGGCCAGTACCACCCTGCCCTTATAGGCCCAGACAAACGGCATCATCTGGCGAATGTTGTACCAGTCCTCGCGATTGCCACTCGCCTTTTCAGTGCGGCCCATCATGCTGGGAGAAGGCATACTTTTTAATTACCTCTTAGATCTGAATTGAGCATGTTTACTGAACCTTGTGGAGGCTGCTGTGCAATGGATACCGGCGGTCCGACGCTTCGGTCAAGCCCGGCATGACGATCCCTACTATATCGTCATACCGGCGAAAGCCGGTATCCATTGAACAGTATTTACTGAATGATCAGAAGGCTTCCTATACTTGAAATTACGGAGCCTGCCTTCAAGTTATAGTAAGAGCTACGCTCAATTCCCATCAGCAGACAAAAAGCTTACCCACCTGCTATCCAGTTGCCCTGAGTGATGAACCAGGTACTGGTTGAGTCCCTTTTTTCTGGCGATTAGTTCGAGCACATTTTTAACTCGTGAGTCCGTTCGTGACTGGGCACGTATATCGATGTTGATCGTGTATTTTCCATCACTAGCCAGCATGCCTTTACCTTTGATATCGAGCATGCCATCGTTATCTTTCAAGACAAACTGGTATAAATCGATACCTCTTTCAATATCTATCTGGTAATCACCCAGGTCAAAATCTTCACCGACTATGCCTGCGTTTTTCCAGATTGCGGTGCCATTGATATCAACCAGTTTGCCTTGCCTGATCGTAAAATTATCAGTCTTGAGCATCAGACTGCCCGATGGGCTAACCAGCAGTTGATTCGACATTGCGGCTAGACTCTGCATCGGAATATTTGCTTCGAACCCGGTGACCTGGATCGAATTTGAAATCGGGTTGAAGCTTAGCATTGCAGTGCCATCTTCAAAATCGATTCGATAACAAAGACTGGCAGTCAGCAGGCATGAAAGATTAACCTGGTACTCGAGTTGTCGAATGGGGAACTGATTAATCACCAGCTCACCTGCCTGGCCTTTGAACACGGTGCCCTGCAAACGCGAGATTCTAACCTTGTCCGGAATAGTAACCTGTGCCAGTAACTGACTGACCGGCATGTTGATGAGCAGGGCGATGACCAGGCATACAAAGAAAAAAAGAGCAGGCTTCCAGACTGCTTTCAGGCGCTTAGCCATTTTTATTCAGTACCAGGCTGGCATCGACTTCGGCACGCTTGTCGCTCGCGTTTATGCGTAGATCCTTGACTGATAATCCCTGGTTATTGATGCGCGCAATAAAGTTAAGCAGTTTATCGAATGCGATACCCGCAAACCGGATCCTTATTTCATCGGTTCCCACCGGTGTCATCTGCGCCAGGTTAGCATCGAGCTTTTGACTCCGGACTTCCTTGTCGATCAGGTTTGCCAGTGATCCTTCGAATTTAATTGCCTCGCCGGACATCGCAGCAACCGGTAATCGATGAACCTCGCTTTCCATCCATTCCAGGTCACTAATAGTCTGGTCGAGTTGTTCGGTTAAACTCGACTGCTTTTGATAATAAGGTTCGAGAATCAGCGCATGGATGAGCAGGCCGAGCAGGGCCAGACCCGATAGCCCAAATATGGTTCTTTCCCGAGGTGATAACCTGGCGATGTAATCCTTCACTGGTTACCCCCTTCCAGTACAAACTGGCCGGATATCAGGTTGGGTTTAATACTCAGTTTATCGAGTGTTGCCCCCTGCCCTGATTTTTCCAGTGCCCCCAGTAGTGCCTCTACCTCACTCAGTTGATTACTGGTGACATCGATACTCAGGCGCTTGTTCTGATAGCCTATTTTGTTGATGGTAACCGAGGTAAAGGCTGTTTTAGCCTGGGTAAATTCCTGCAAAAGGGCAAGGAAGCTGACTTCACTGGTTCTGGATTGATTTAGTTTGAGGAGTTCGATCAGTTCGTTTTTCAAATCGCTGGATGGGTCGGTGTCAGCGGCAAGATAGTCTTTTAATAACGCGTATTGGCTTGTTTTAACGCCATTTACCTGTGCCTCGAGATCGTTGAGTGCGATCGCCCTGTTAAAGGCGGTCACGGCTACTACGATGACGGCGAGTCCCAGTACCCAGCGCCAGACTTTTGCTAACTTTGACCAGACCGATGTGACCTGAAACTGTCGTTGCAGTAGATTGATCACCCTGGAGCCGCCCGGGTTTAGTTGCTTCAGGCTTAATTCATGATTCTCGCCAGGATATTTTGAAACCTGTATCGACTCAAAAGATTCAGGGTCTTGCAGGTAGTAGTTGACTATCTGTACCTCCTGCTCTGCAGCAAGGTGGTCGAGCATGGTCTCGATCAATTCGCGCTGGCATTTTATCGCCTGGTAGTCACCGTAGCGCAGAATTACACCATCTGTGCATTCGAGCAGGCAGACGTCACCGGGGTTTCCATACCAGGGACAAAGGAACATCTCCGGTATTATTTGTGCTGGCGCCAGCCCCTGTTTCTGGATTAATGCCAGGCAAGCCTGCATGATCGATTTTTCCACCACGGCGATGGGCAAAGGGTTAGTGGATGGATCACCGATAGCAAAATGCTGATTCTCGACATCCTGGGCCAACTGGTCTTCGATCTGGTATTCGATAGAAGAAAGAATTTGTCGCGATGCCCTGTCGGGCAATTCAAAACTGGTTAAGTAAACGTACTGCTGGGGGATGACCAGGGTGAACATGGCATGGTTTTTCGCCAACTGCGCCAATGTGCCTGCCGAGCCATCTTGCCAGTTAACCGCGACACTGTCGTCTTCGGTTTCGGTGACTAGCCAACTAAAACTGCCGAGGCTTAAATCGTCAAAGCGCAGGATCAGGCGGGACATTAAAACTGCCCCAGGGTTCTACTGATGACGCTGGTGTTACCGTTGGCATCGCGATGCAACAAACTATCGAGGCTGAACACCAGGTCGCCCTGGGTTACCTGTCCATGGGCACGGAAATAGTCGGTGTTAGCCGATAAACCCGCTATTTCCAGTGGTAACTGCAGACGGTCTATAAAATCCTGCACACTATTAAACTCCTCTTCCTCGCGCGCATCAACCAGGTCACTGGCCTTGAGATCCTCGCCAAGTGACAGAAAAACAGCCTCTGACATGGTATTTACATTGATGTTAGTAGCGACAGGCAAGGCGGTGATATAGGGTTTCAAACTATTGTAAATTTCGGGCGTGACATTTTTTACCAGTAATAACTCGCTGATATCAACCATCGGTCGGTTGGCGACGCGATAGTTCTCGTAGTGTTCCTCGGCGCCATCCGGATAGCGTACATCAAAATCGACGTCTATCCAGTCTAGCAAGGCCGGAATAAAGCCGGGATCGACCTCAAGATTATTGCATAAACGTACGAATCTGTTTACCGATACTTCTGAATTTAGTAAACCATTGATATTCAAGCGTGACTGTTCATCTTCCATGTAACCGGATAAAAAACCACCCTCGATTGGCAGGCCGGGTACACCAACCGCCCAGTCCTCGCCAAGATGATCGACTTCGGAATCCTGGCGGTCGTTTTTCAGGTAAATTTGCGCCCAGTCCTCGAGCCCCAGTGCATATAGCCTGGCACGGTCGGCCAGGTGAATGCGTGAAGTCTTGCGGATTGCAAAGGCCTGTTCGTGCGTAATCGAAACAATAATTGCGGTAGCAGTGACTAACAGCAAAATCGCTGCCAGCAATGCAACGCCCGCCTGTTTTTGTCTAGAGCACGCCACTGGGAATCTCCAGAATACGCCTGATTTCACCCATGCCAGCGAGTTCGAGCATTATTTTGAGTGCAATCGGGTTACCGACATTTTGTGTTGCTTCATTCGGCCAGTCCGGAATTTCGACTTCAGAAGGATTAATAAAATTGACTTCGAAAGACTCGACATCGTGGATTAACACGGTTGCCAGCGGCGCTTCACCGATGCCCTGATCGAGCGAGCGCCAGTGGCGACGCACCAGGTTTCGATCGATGACCAGGTATTGTACGCGCTGCAGCTCACTGCGCTGGCTTTGCAACAAATTGGTCCAGCCGCTGCGGGTAAAAACAATACTATTGTCTTCGATGACGATATTGTTTTCTTCATCACCATATTGATTGCGGATTTTCCGCGGCGATACCTGAATCCAGTCCTGGTTGAAATAGGCCACTCCAAACTGCAGTTCTGAAAGCCGCAGGTTAGCTTCGCTGACCTGGCTCGCGGTTTTAATCGTATGGTTCAGGCCGGTATAACCGATCGCCATCATCACCAGCGATATCGCCACTGCGACGATCATTTCGATCAGGGTAAAGCCACCGTGTGAGTTTCGATTCATCGTAGATTCGCTATAAACCCGGTGGCACTGGCCTTGATCGCCTCATCGTCGTCCTTCAAATAAACATCGACATCGATGCGGCGCAACAAGGGATCATCGGTTTTGCTGATCTTCATCTTCCATTGCCACGCGGCATCGGCCATATCCACATCGCCAGTAACATTTGATGCATCGTTCCAGGTCTTTTTGGCCCGGTACAGACTCACCTGATTTTGCGCGATCCAGCTAGCGATGGTCTTTTGGGTCAAATGCGCGGTATTCCGTGCCGAGCTGCCGCCACTGTCGACGATTGCGCCCATGGTGATGGCAACGATCAATAACGCCACCATCACCTCGAGCAGGGTAAATGCGGTTAAGCGTGGCTTGATCATGACTGCGGCACCGGGTCATTGACGAGGATGTTGCCCAGGAAATCGCCGGAGATGGTGATACTGGCCCTGGCATTGTCATCAATAATATTCCATTCAAATGCGGTCATTTCACCACTGGACAGAATCAAAATATGTGGGACCGGGTCACCCGCTTTCACCGCCTTGACCACCAGTTCTTCTATTAACAGTTGAGACCTCTGGGATTCATTGAGCTTCACCTTGCGGAAAAAACTCTGTCCCGACACGGCCCAATTTTCACCGTCGTATTCGAGCACACTAAAACCCTGTTGATGCAGTGAAATCGCATAGTTCCTGTTTTCGAAGATGGCTTCCTGGTACAGCAGGCGCATGGTTTTGCCAAGGTCTGTACCGAGTACCTTGAGCTTATCCGAGCCACCGCTGAAGGACACCGACAGCAGTATGAAACTAACGCTGATGGTAACGATAATGACAACAACAAGGATTTCCCAGAGTGTAAATCCCTGCTCGGAACCTGGTGTTTTCGGGCTAGTCCGCATGGTCCAAACAGTAATAAATTAAAATCACGTTAAATCTCCTATGAAAAATCACGTCATCCCGGCCTCCGAGCCGGGATCCATTATGAAGAACTCACCAGCTTAAATAACTTATTGATTAATAGGTCAATTATAGTCCTAATACTGCTTTTGGAGAAGATTCAAAATGGATACCGGCCTTCGCCGGCATGACGGCCTTCAGGTGAAATATGTGCGTCAGGAATCAAGGTTCCAGTTGCCGATATCGGCAGCCTTGTCGCTGCCACCTACGGCCGAATCAGCCCCGTAGGAATAAATATCAAATTCACCGTTGGTACCCGGTATCTGGTACTGATAGGCATTACCCCAGGGGTCCTTGTTCAGCTTCTTGATATAGCCACCCTTGCGCCAGTGCTTTAATTCTGCACCGGAGGGCTTGTTAACCAGTGCATCCAACCCCTGACCGGTGCTGGGATAGCTGAAATTATCGAGTTTGTATAACTCCATCGACGATTCGAGTACGCGGATATCACTCTTGGCCTTGGCAACGCGTGCATCTTCGGCTCGACCGGCGACCTTGGGGGCGATATAGGCGGCCAGAATAGCGATGATAGTCACCACCACAATGATTTCCAGCAGGGTAAAACCCTTCTGTGATTTAACCTGCCGTGACTTAACTAGTTCAGTTTTATAGTGTTTCATATTTTGCAGAATGATTGTAAGCGAGATTCTAATCCAGTAATTAAGCGCCTGCTTTAGCGCCTCTATGCCCTATTGTATAAGCTCGTTGGGCGAGTGCAATCGATATTCCGAGCCCTAGTCCATACAGATGGGCATCGATAATCACCGGCGTACCGATTAAGTCGCTGGTGGTAACCTTCAAATCGCTCCACTGTTCCAGAATTACCTTAATACTAATAGCTGCTCCCAGTAATAAGGCAATTAGTTTTTCGCGCGCGTAGAGATCGACTGCGGCCAGAAAGTAAACGCCAAACAAAACCCCTGAATAACCGGCATACCATTCGAGTTGCGGGTTTCGCAGTGAAAACAGGATAGAAATGCCGAATCCCAGGATTAGTTGATAGATAATCCACTGTCGAATCGACCAGCGTGGCGAGGTAATTGCCATGCATAACAGCAACCCTGCCACATTCAGGATTAAATGCATCCAGTTGACGTGAACCCAGTGGGCCGATAACAGGCGCCAGAACTCTCCATTTGGCAACCAGTCATACTGGTAACGAAGATCATGGACATCGAATAGTTGCAGGATAACCATAATGGCGAGCATGGCCGCCACGAACATCCAGCCTGATTTCGATTCTTTACTGAAGTAAATCATTCATATCAAAGATCGGCAGCAGGATGGCCAAAACAATTACCAGTACGACTATGCCCATAACCAGGATCATGGCCGGTTCGAACAGGCCAACAAACACAGCCGTAACAGCCGCAAATTCGCTTTCCTCGGCCTTAGCCGACCTTTCCAGCATGTCCCCGAGCTTACCGCTGGATTCACCGTTTTCGATCAATTGCAGCACGATAGGACTGAAATACCCGGTTGCGTCGAGTGCGGCCGAAATATGCTCACCCTCTCGCACCCGATCGGCGGCGTGCGATACCGCATTTTTGATCGGCTGGTTGAGGATTACCGCGGTCGATATACGGATCGACTCGAGTGCGGTTACACCACTGGACACCAGGATACTCATGGTGCGGGTAAAACGCGCCGTATTTGATAATCGCACCAGGTATCGGACCAGGGGGATTATTAATAATAGTTGATCACGTAGCAGGCTGAAACGGGGGATCTTCAACAGTTGCCGATAAAGCACAATCAACGCCACCAGCCCTGCTATCACGTGAAGGCCATATTGTTTAGAGAAATCCGATAAACTGATTAACCATTGAGTGATCAGCGGTAATTCCTGATCAAATCCCTCGAACACCTGCACAATCTGCGGCACGACGAAGGTGAGTAAGCCCGCCACCAGCACAAAGGCAACAACACTTAACAATATCGGGTAGATTAGCGCCAGACTGGTCTTGCGTTGCAGGTCCTGTCTCGCTTCAAGGTAATCGGCAAGGCGTTCCATGACGATATCGAGTAAACCGGACTGTTCCCCCGCGTGCACAGAAGCGCAGTACATCGAATCGAAGATGCGCGGGTATTCGCTCAGCGCGTCGGACAATGGAAAACCCTCTAACACCTTGGCACGTACCGACAGCAATACACGTTTGGCCTGGTTTTTTTGGGTCTGTTTGGATACCGCAAAATAAGCCGACTCGACGGGCTGACCGGCTGCGAGGGTGACTGCGATGTCCTCGACCCGAGTACGCGTCCCGGAGCCGTGGAGATCTGCGATGCCCGGGACAACGACTGCGACGGGGAGGCCGACGACTCC
>JBGUEB010000142.1:0-8688 GCA_041821565.1 Gammaproteobacteria bacterium
GCTGCAGCTGCTTGCCGACGAGGTTACGCTGATACTGCCTGCACCGCCACCAAACGGAAATGACCTGCTCGTCGGTGAGATAGAATAGGTGCATGGTCCTGCCGGAATCACCGTGAAACTCCATACATCTGACGCTACACCTTGGTTTGCATGGATATCGCGAGCAAAGACCTTCCAGTAATATGTAGTTGATTCTGAAAGACCTGAAGGCGCATATGACGTGTTGGTGCCATCACTACAGTCGGCGTCACCGCTCCAGCGATCGAATCTGGAATTGCTGCCACTGTCTGGTTCCGCAATCAACTGCAGCTGAGATCCCGAATCGAAGCTTACAATACAGGTGGTACCACAATTGATGCCGGCTGGTTCAGACCTGACGCTACCGATTCCACCGCCCTGTTTACTGAGTCGCATGGTTCTTTGATTACCAATTTCGACCACTTTATTAGCGGAGGTTAATGTCACGTAAGCGCGTTTGCCGTCCGGACTGATCGCCACACTACTTGAAGCGCCACCAACATTGACCGGTATCACCTGGTCCGACAAAACATCGATGACATGAATTGAACTGGAGTTACCGGCCACGTATACCTTAAAGCCATCGGGCGAAATCGCTATACCGGCTGGTGATATGCCAAAACCCAGATCGATTTCGCCTGAAAGTCCGGTACCGAAGTCGTAATAGTCAATCGTATCCGCAGGTGCATTGGTGAGGTATATCCGGTTTGCATCGGGAGTGACTGCAATCGCCGCCGGGCTCTTACCAATGGTCAATGCCGTATCAAGGCTGCCGTCTGCCAGGTTGTCACCTGCAACGTAAATATGACGCCCCCTCGGGTCAGCTACCACGGCATGTACCGGAATAGTTGGCAATAAACCGGGCAGGGCAGCCGCGGAAAGCCATTCCTTACCCATTTCGGTGTTGATCATACTCACCGTTCCGTCACCGCGATTCGCGACAAACGCACGACGACCATTGACGGAAACGGTTAAACCTGTTGGAAGTGGATTCAAAGCATGCAGGGGGATCTCTTGCGAAAATCCCGTACTGGGATGTGTGACCTCAGTATTGTGATACCGGGGACTCAGTACTTCTTCATGAAACCAGTATGCTGTGGAGGGGAATTTTCGGGAATAGTCCTATTCTGATATTGCTGTAGGACCAGGATTACAAGGGTTGATGGCCGAGCCCTGAATGCTGTCGATACTAATTTGTATCGACAGCATCCTTTTTTGCCTTCGTGCAATATGCTGGTTAAACCAGTTTTTCCACCAGGGCCCTGGCCCTTGTCTCTACCTGCCCCGGTAAGCCCGGGTGACTCTCTTTGGAGATTAAGCCTGTAAATATTGTGCCCACCGTTCTGGCACCTATAACCTGCGCCGTCATTTTGAGCTGCTTATGGCTGCCATAAATAAGGCGCCCCAATATCCCGGGAGCCGCACAGGACGAAACCAGCACTGCTTTTTTGTTCGCCAGAGCCTGCTTGCGAAACTTCGGCGTATTTCTTCCCCATGGCCAATAGGCATATACGATCAATCGCTCCATAAATCGCTTAAAGATAGCGGTGACCGATCCAAAGTTAACAGGAGAGGCGAGAATATAAGCATCTGCCTGCTCAATTTTGTCGATCAATTCCTGCATGCCGTCATTGAGTACACACTTACCCGGTGTATCTCCTGGCATCTGGGTGCATTGCCTGCAATTATGACAAAACTCAATAGGGTAATCCCGCAAGGTAACAACCTCGGTATCCGCGCCTTTGGCGTTTAACAAACTTAACATCGTCTCAACAACCTGATCGGTAATTCCGTCATCTCGATACGAGCCATTGATCGCGAGAATCTTACTCATGCCTTGCCTCCATTAAGTACAAGTTTTATACCTGGCACTTAATCATGCCAAACAAATCGCAACCGTTTAATGACTTAAATCAAAATTACGCCAGTCAACCAGGCTTAACCCCTGCCGGGACTCTCTACTTTAAGGAATAATTCAAATGGAGGATAATAGTGGAACCGGAGTGCACTATGACTACCTTTAACCATGAAGTGGGCGAAAAACTGCGTGAAATTGCGAGCTTGCTTGAAGCACAGCATGCCAACCCCTTCCGTTCCCGTGCTTACTTAAATGCTGCCAATACACTGGACACTTTACCCAGGGATGTCGGTGAACTGATACAGGCAGAGGGTATAAAAGGTTTAACCGACCTGCCGGCAATTGGCGCGGGCATCGCCCGTTCGATTTACGAATATAATGCAACCGGGCGGATGACAAGGCTGGAAAACCTGCAGGGTGAATCTGATCCCGTCGGCCTGTTTCAAACCATACCCACCGTTGGCAGGGAGCTGGCCCAGCGCATTCATGACACATTACACATCGACACGCTCGAGGCACTGGAAAATGCCACGCGCAATGGGCAGCTCAATAAAGTCGAAGGTCTGGGCAGCAAGCGCAAAGAGGCCATCGAAGCCTGGTTATTAAAACACCTGGGTGAGCACAGGCAACAATTAAGAAAGGCGCAACAGTCGGGCAGTAACCCGGACATCTCCCTGGTATTAAAAGTGGATAGCGAGTACCGGGAAAGAGCCGAAGCCGACAAACTACCATTCATTACCCCAAAACGCTTCAACCCGGAAAATAAAGCCTGGTTACCGATCCTGCACACCACGCATGATCACTGGCATTTCACCGCACTGTATTCAAATAGCGAGCGCGCCCATACACTCAACCGGGTTTACGACTGGGTAGTGATTTATTTCTATGATGATCATCACCAGGAAGGGCAGCATACAGTCGTGACCGAAACCCATGGCCCCCTGTACGCTAAACGAGTGGTCCGCGGCAGGGAAGCCGAGTGTGGCGAATTCTATGCATCAAACAGAGAGATGTAACAGTCTAAGATTATTCGACTCTGACCCTTCAATAGCTCCCTGGAATAAAAGCAAACCTCGTCATGCCGGCGCAGGCCGGTATGACCGTCATGGATACCCAAAGCACTCGCGATGCTCGCGGGGCAGGCTCTGGTGGAAATGCAATAGGGTTCACGCGGTCCGACGTTTCGGAGCAGCCCTTGCCCATTATAGTTAATCGCTGAAGGGAATATTGGCACCGAAATAGGCCTATCAATCAACAACTTATTTATTTTCATGATTTTGTTTCAATGGATCCCGGATCAAGTCCGGGATGACGAGCAATTTTTTATCGGGATTCGTAATAAACTTGAACTATTCTAGACACCATGGGGTCAGACCCGCCATGCCGGGATCGTGGCCATGTATTTTAGATACCGATATAGTTACTTTACGAATTCCCTGTATATATTATATTTCGGTGACAGGACTCAGGTCTTCGATGGGCTCTCTTGAATTTTCCAGGTGCTTACGTTTGAGTAGCGTATAGACAAAAAAGGAAATTGCCAGTCCGGACATGATCGAAATGAAAGATAACACTCCCAGCTCTAACATACCTGCATGCCAGTCAACTTCTGTGGGGTATTCCTGTTTTTGATATTCGACCAGAAAATAAATCACAAAAGGCAGCACACACAACATCTGGACCGCAATCACGCCAAACGAAATCTGGGCAAATGCCCTTTTTTTCAGGGTTAAATATATAACCAGCATCCAGGCGAATGGATTAAACATAAACAGGAACGCACTACCGAACATGCCCGCCAGTTGATCCGTAATAGAGTGGTAGCCATGTGCTATGCCGACACCTTTATAACTTATATATTCGAGTTCGGAACGCGCCCGCAGGTTGCCCTGCCTGGCCGCCAATGTAAACCATTTGGTACCAACTAACTCGTTACGAGCAACGCCCTCGCCGTAATAATAAATACTGCCGAGCGTACTCTGAGCACCCGAGTGTCCGCTTTGCGCCGACATTTCGAACCACATGATCGCGGTATCATCGGACAGGGGAACACCCCGGCCGCGCTTGTACATCCAGCCGAGGTTATATTGTGCCTGACTGTTTCCGGCATCGGCCAGCGGCATCCATTCTATTAGCGCGGTTGTATAGTCCTTGTTTTCGTAGGCATTCAAGCCCCTTACAAAATTAGCCTGGGCAACATTAGCCAGCAGCAGGACACATACAAGGGGCAACACCAGAATAGCTTTGAGCCGACCATATACGGCAGTGGAAAGGCTGATTTGAAAATAACGACTGAAAATTGAGATGTCGTTCATTACTTAACCCCCAGGGCAAAGCATGCAAAAATAACTTAACTAACTAATCAGTATAGTAAAGATATGCTATGTGGTTGATTAAATAGCACAATGTTGCAAGTCACTAGCCAATTTGACGAATCAACGGGGGTTAGTATCGATCGATTGGTAACGCCTGGTGAAGCACTTCCTCTAACGGAGATCCATTCGCCGAACTGGGTGGCGTCATCCCTAAAAAGCCGGCTATTGTTGGCGCAACATCCACAGGGTGCACCAGTCGATGTACGGTTTTTGGTTTTATTTTAGCGCCCGCAAAGATAACCGGAACGTGGGTATCATAACGCCAGGGGGAACCGTGCATGACAACGATAGGGCCACTTTCGAGTAAAAACCAGTAGGGTTGTTGCGCGACGTAGATATCACCCGAACGAAAAGGATGAAAGTTACGTTTAATTTGGTCAATTACCGGGCTAGTCTGTAGCGATGAAAAGCCACTTCGCGGTACCGCGATGGCAATGCCCTGGGTATCACTCAGAGCTGCGGCAATAGCGCGCTCCACCTGTGTCTGGTTCAATTTTGCCTTCGATATTTTCTCCTCATCCAGATACAGATAAGGACGAAAGAAAAACCGCACGATGCCATCGATAGAAAATTGATTTTTACCCACCTGGTTAGCAATTTTTACAATTTCCTTCGAATCGAGTCGACCCACCGCGTAACCCAGCCCAGTCATGTACTCCGGCATATCCGCCATGCCATGATCCGCAGAGAATGCGATCAGTGTGTTTTTAAGACCGACTGTCTGGTCAATGAATTTAAATAAATCAGCCAGGCTACGATCCAGTTGTAACACCACGTCTTCGTTCTCCAGGCTGGATGGACCAAAAAAATGGTTTACCGCATCCACCGAGGAAAAGCTGATAGACAGGTAGTCAGGAATATTGTCCTGGCCCAACTGCTCTGCACTGATTAATGTTTTAGAAAAGTCGAGCAGCAGTTGGTCCCCAACCGGGCTGACTACCAGACGAGTAGTAAACAAGCCGTCATCTATTTCCCCAAATGGATGTGGGAAGACTCGACCGTATCCTTTAAGATCGGCTTCGTAAGGACGGTCGTCCTGGTCTGCTAAAAGATAAGTCGATTTATCGTTCAATAGATCCCAGGAGGTACCGGCATATTTTTCTGATTTACGTTGGCCATTCCAGTGACCAACCCATTCCGGGTAATCTTCATAATAATATTTACTGCTAACCATATCGCCAGTATTTGTGGAGTACCAGAAGGCTTTTCCGACGTGACCGGCCATGGCTACCGCACTACGATCCTTGCTTGAGACACCGAAAATTTTAGACCGACCAGCATAATAAGCGGCAAGCCCATCACTGAATGTTGCCGCAAGGATAGCCGTGGGTGACCGACCCTGGGTGCGCGACAACTTCTGTGAAGGGTCGACCTGTTCACTCGTGGTAGTGTTCTCCCGTGTCGGGATAAGCGGGCTATTCGGGTCTTCGATGTTATAAGCGAGCTCACCCGCATCCCGGTCGTACCAGACATTTCCAACCATACCGTGTGTCGATGGAAACGCACCCGTCGCCAGCGTGGTATGACCGACAATCGTTTCCGTATTGGCATGTTGATACAGGGCGTTGGTATAAACCACACCCTCATCCATCAGGTAACGAAAACCACCTTCGACAAAGTTGCTCTGGTAGCGGTTCAGCAGGTCTGCTCTCAAACCATCAACCGTGATCTGCAGCACGAGTTTGACATCCGATTGGGGCTGAGCATACGCGTTAAGGGTGAATAACTGTATGATCAGGATCAATGTCAGGAGCAGAGTTTTTTTATAGCGATTCATAATGATGCCTGTTATTTGGGAAACAATAATTTAACCGTGAACTGGATGTTCCAGTCCGCGCCAAACTGTGGTTTTTCCACATTCTTGTAAGCAGCAAGCTTGTAATCGACTGGAAGATTTCCATGTTTCACCAGCCGACCCACGCCCCCACCGACGGGCACTGTCCACTCGTTACCGCTACTCGCTTCCCAGTTAGCCGTGATGACAGGGGTCGAAGTCAAATACCAACCAGCGTTCAGGTTATAGTTGACAAAATACTGGAACAGAAACTTGTTCACATCAGCCGCTGAACTGCTACCAGCAAAGGACCAGACATTTTGTGCGAGCACGCCAACCACCCAGTTGCCAGGCATGCTCAGTGCAACAGCCGTTGGCCCAATAGACCATTTATCACTGGCGTATCGATCTTCAGTCGCGGTGGGGAGTATAAAGGCCGGGCCAACTCCCCATATCCATTTACTGGCTTTAGCCGGACTAAAGAATGCCGAGTAGGATATATCACCCAGACCAAACTCGCTGCCCTGGGCAAGTTCAATCAAGCCTGCCCACCCCGCATCAATTTCCTGATCCGGTGGCACCGGAATATCCTGTCCTTGTGAATATATCGCTGGCACCACAAATCGATTAATCAGGTTCCAGTCGCCAATCCTCACAGGATACACAGGCTTCATGTTTAGTACATAAGTGTTGGAATCTGATGGCCCAATACCCGTATAAAAGTTGTTCTCAAACGGCGCACTAATAATGGTACCGAGAGGGTTTTGTGATTGCTTGGCAAGCTCGTCAGCAACTGATATCTGGGCAAAAGCCAGCATCATAAAGATCAGCGATTTAATAAATTTCACTTGCCAGGCTCCAGTAATTATTTTTATAACAGGGACTTACTCCGGTTTCCCGCTACCGGGTGTCGCCTACTCGTCGCTGTGGTCGTTAAGCATGGTAAGCAGCAAATGCGCATGTTCAGAGGCCTCACCGCCAAGTTGAGTAAGATAACCGCCATCAACCTGGGTAATAAATCCTCGCTTAAACAGGCGTTGCGCCGCCGATATCACCTTAGGATCAGCTATTTTGTGGATTTTTATACCTTCCAGGCTAGTGGAAGAATTAAAAAGCATCAGCACATCTAACTCGGCAAGGTTTTCCGGGGTATATAACATTAGGGTTCCTGTGTTTCTGTTCGTTAACAGGGCTGTCGGCAAATTATTCTTACATTAAAACAGGTTTTTATAAAATGTTAATGCATTTGATTCTTAATTTTGGCCACCAGACGCAAATGCATGGGATATCCCTACGATAATACTAAAAAAAATATATGAGATTTACCCGATATTAATTATAAGACTGGTAAGCTTATCGACTTACTATTAGATGTTTGTTTAGAGTATGGAACGCTTATATCAACCCCTTGCAGATGTAGTTTTATTTCTGCACGCTTTGTTTGTGGTCTTCGTTGTAGCTGCATTGCTATTAACCATAGCGGGTGGGTACCGCCAGTGGCAATGGGTTCGTAACTGGTGGTTCAGGGTTGTTCACCTTGTCGCTATCGCTGTTGTAGTCACGCAATCCTGGGCAGGTCTAATATGTTCCCTCACCAGCCTTGAAATGTGGCTGCGGGGCCAGGCCGGAGGCGAGCAATACGATGGCAGTTTTATTCAGTACTGGCTGCAACGTTTTCTTTACTATGATGCGCCCGGATGGATTTTTGTGACCGCCTACACGGTTTTCGGCTTGCTTGTTATCATCGCATGGCTGCGCTTTCCACCGCATAAAAAATCGGGCAGTATCTAATATCCAGTTCAGCGAGCAATTTCTTACATCTATTAAAACTATTGCTCTCCGCCCCAGTTTTTCCATGTTAGTCTTTATTTTTGGTGATTGAATAGTACGAGAGCGCAACCGATGCGAGCCATGATTCTCGAAAAACCAGGGATGCCGCTTCGACTCCTGGAAAAGCCCGACCCCATACCCGGGCCAGGAGAGGTTCTGGTAAAAATATCTGCCTGTGGTGTTTGCCGTACCGATCTGCACGTTGTCGATGGTGATCTTACCGAACCGAAGTTACCGATTATTCCGGGACATGAAATCGTCGGCACAATCGGCGCGCTCGGCGAGGGCGTTGATAACTTCAAGTTGGGCGAGCGGGTCGGTATTCCCTGGCTGGGGCGTACCTGTGGATGCTGCTTTTACTGTGAGTCTGGCGCTGAAAACCTCTGCGATGAACCCGGATTTACCGGCTACCAGATCGATGGAGGCTTTGCGGATGTAACCGTTGCAGACGCACGCTTTTGCTTTTCCATCAGTGCTGATTATTCAGATGCAGAACTAGCCCCATGGTTGTGTGCTGGTTTGATCGGATACAGGTCCTTGTCCATGGCGGGTAGTAATTCTGGCCGGATTGGAATATATGGGTTTGGGGCGGCAGCACATATCGTTACCCAGGTTGCCCGCTACCAAAATCGTGAAATCTATGCCTTTACAAGCCCTGGTGATCGGGCCGCGCAGGAATTTGCTCTCGAAATGGGTGCTGTATGGGCGGGAGACTCCGACCGCGCATCGCCCAACGAACTGGATGCGGCGATCATATTCGCGCCAGTTGGCCCACTGGTTCCCGCCGCGCTTCGGGCCGTGCGTAAGGGCGGGATAGTTGTTTGTGGCGGCAT
>JBGUEB010000143.1:0-8648 GCA_041821565.1 Gammaproteobacteria bacterium
CACTACCACCCCCGCAACTAGCCAATGTCACCATTGCGAACGCAAACGGAATCGTAAAGTTTTTGTGTAACAGGTTCGAATTGCTCATAAGTCCCTCGTTAATCGTTATATAAATAAGATGGATTAGCATTCTCTTCCAAATACCATTCCGGATTGGTTTGGCCGCTAGGGTCGGACGCATAATCAAAAAATTGTGGATAGGCTTTGAGCAGGCTGACGCTCTCCTTCGGGTGTTTCCAGTCCAGCGGAATCTCTAAAGCCCAGGGTATGCCGTTAATGGTTTGAAACAATTGTTGTAAGCCTTCATCCGAGAAATCATCTGCCATTCCAAATATCAGTTTTTCGAAGGCATCCGATGGCATTTTATTTTTGAGATGAACTTCAAATTTTCTACCCGGGTGTTGACCGGTTACCGCGGTAACGATATCACCGTGATAGGTGGCTGGCTGTGCGAATATGAATGGATCGTATGGCATAACAGGCATGCTACTTTCTGGAACCGGGCTCAAAAATGGTACTATCATGGTCCAACTGGGCCGACTGGTAGTGCCGCAACCCTCTTCAACCCTGAAGTAATAGCAACCCGCCTCGCCCGCCTGGGTCACATCCCATAAATTATTACTGACGATCAACACCGCGTTGGTCTGGTCACTGTCAAGTACTGTATGCGTCTGACTCAGGTTATCCATGGTGAGTGCAATTGAGTCACCTTTTATCGAAGTGGTATCAATACCCGGAAGTTGAAATGCAAATCCATTTCGATAGCTAGCGCCCAGGGCAGCCAGTTTCCCTTCCAGCTTGAGACGAATGACCAGTCCATCTTTTACATACTCGGTAATTCTGACATTCATCAATACATCATTCATATCAAAATCACCCAGTTCAGGGTATAAATCTTCAAACGCAAAACTGGTGTAACCCGCAGCGCTGGGATAATAGGACATGCTTACCCCGCTTTCTGTAACCGTTAACTGGTAATCTTCGACTTCACCATTACTCACGCCACCGGTAGGCCCAATATCAGCAACACTACTGATGCGGAATCGAGCCCAGGTATCGCCAATCGCGGCCCAAATAGGTACATTGACCGGGAAATTGGTTGAGCCTTCGGATACCGCTAAATTCTCGGCAATCTGTTCGTCAGTTTCAAATTTTCCATCCATATCCCAATCTATCCAGGCATTTAGCAAACCACCTGAGCCAGTGACATTGGCGATAATCAACGAAGGATTACCAATCTCGAACCCGGTCGGAAAACTGATACCATCATCGTCATCACTTTCATCACTGAGATCATCACTGAGGGGATAAACGTAAGCTTCAGATTCTCCATCAACCACACTCCCCAGGTATAAACCACTCATACCGTGTCGCGCTCCAGCTGCATCCAGTGTAGAACCATAGCTGTCCGGAGCATCACCAAAATCTACCGCATCACTTACTACGATCTCGGCCAGGGCACAACGCGCACCATCATTAGAATTACTTGAAGGTCCGTAGGTAAAAAATAATGCGTTGGACAATACCCCATTGAGTGTCACTCGATACACGTATCCGTTGCTGTTGTTACTTAAGTACAAATTTCCATTGACATCAAAATACTGTGCCCCAAAGGTAAAATTAAATCCCTCTTGTGCTTCACTCAGTACCTGGACCAACACGATAGTCTCGCCAGTTGCCGGATTAATCGACATCAGGTAACCGTTGTTATCTACGGCATAAATAAGACCGTCATAGGGGTGGAATGCCATATCAGTCAACGAAGGGTTCCCCATGGAAGCGCTGTTGGCTACTTGTTCCATTACTAATGATGATGATGGGTCGCTTAAGTCGACTCGATACAAACCATAACCAGAGCGGTATCCATACCAGGCATTCTCAAATACCGATACATCCCCAACATAAAACGGTTTATCGATAATGCCAGAAACATTCAGTGCTATCGCCTGGTAATCAGAACCAAATTGGGAGAGCGTCGCTGAACCATAATCCCAGCCATACATATAATTATCGTGATAGCTAAACCCAACGCCATTCACCTTGCTAGTACCCATATCTGGAGAAAGCGTGGAATAGCTACCAATAGCCAAATCGACGCCGTAGAGAATTGGTACTGACCCCGGCGTTTGCACAATGAAAGCCTGGGTTGGACACGACTCAAATGGATCGGCAGCAAGTGCGGCGAAGGAGTGCAGGTATAGAAAGGCAATAGACACTAGTAATGTCCTTTGCGATATTTTCATCAAAATCTCTCCAATGTTATGATTAACTAATACCACTGCATTGGTTGTGCCATTATCGATAATATTCATAAATATCAAGGAGATAGGTATTTCTTTGGGCATGTAAATGATTACTGTGAAAGGCGATGACTGCAGAATGATAATTAAAATGCGAATCACGCTTAGCAAATCGCAAATTGGCCTTTACGGCCTATTAGTAACTGGTTTTATTACAGCTCACCTCCACTGAGCAACACTGCCTGCCATCGAGAAGGCCCAGAGGTTTAAGGAATATTGCCAGGCTGTTGTTAAATTGGGCACCTCCTAAGGCTGTTTAATTTTACTGAATGTATCGAATCACTGCGGGTATGATCAATTCCGGTGGTTTATCGTATAACAGCAACCTGGGCCCTGGATTTCGGTCAGTTCTGATCCGGCATCTTCAGGCTGGGCTGGCTTAGACTGGTAAGCAATTCTTTCAGTTCAAGAATATGCTCCGACCAGTAGCGCGGCGTATTAAACCAGGGGAAACTCATTGGAAAAGCCGGGTCGTGCCAGCGTTTTGCGAGCCAGGCATTGTAGTTTAAAACCCGCATCGCGCGGAGCGGTTCGATCAATCTCAGCTCTCGCAGGTCGAAGGCGCGGAATACTTCATAGCCTTCGATGATTTCCACTATCTGGCGTTGTTTATTAGCATTATCACCCGACAATAACATCCATAAATCCTGGATTGCCGGGCCGGTGATAGCATCGTCAAAATCAACAAAGTGGGGCCGATCATCACGCCACAGTACATTGCCCGGGTGGCAATCGCCGTGCAGGCTTATGCGCTCGAACCCGGCAGATTCGGGGCTGTTTTGCTCGATCGCCTCCAATACTTCGGAAGCAATAGACTCGTATGCGGGTCGAATATCTTGCGGTATAAAATCATTTTCGAGTAAATAGGCCACGCTATTATGGCCGAATGCCTGCACACTCAGGCTGATGCGATGCTTGAAACTAAAACTGGCGCCAACCACGTGTATGCGACCGATAAACTGCCCCAGCTGATGCAAATGATCGAGATTATCCAGTTCGGGCGCACGCCCGCCCTGGCGCGGGTAAATCGAAAAATTGAAAAGATCAAAATGGGATAAAGTGGGCGCGGTCGAATCCGCAGCAATCACCAGCGGCGGCACTGCCGGTATTTCCAGATCGTAAAGCTGCTGGGTAAATTGATGCTCTTCCAGGATTTGCTCGACCGTCCATCGATTCGGGCGATAGAACTTGGCGATAACCGGTTCAGCCTCGTCGAGACCAACCTGATAAACCCTGTTCTCGTAACTGTTAAGCGCCAGAATGCGAGCGACCGAATGTCGTCCGGTAGACTCTACCGCCTCGATTACAGCATCCGGCGTTAGGCGTTGATACGGATGGACATCGATATCAGCTTCGACCGACAGATCGCTTGAAACATCGACTGATGGCTCGATTAGATTGCCGCGATTATCCTCGGCATCGAATTCATCATCGGCAATACTATCGTTGCCATAATTACCCACGCATTAAATCTCCGGCTCACGCTAAGTCCCATAAAGGTCCATCATATAATATCCTTGATGATCAACGTGGAAAATATCGTTCAATTCGGTCAAAAGCCAAATTTATCGTATCTTCATCAACACAATAAGCCATTCGTACATGATGCTCACCAGAAGGACCGAATGCGCCACCGGGTGTTACGGTTACTTTTGCATTATCCAGGAGATCAATAGAAAACTCTTTCGAGTTTTTATGTTCCATGATGATCCTTGGAAAAACATAATAAGCGCCTTCGGGTTTCTGACAGTCAAATACATGCGGCACATTATTTAAACGTTCTTCAACAAGCTTGCGTCGAGACGACAGAACCTCTTCAAATAACTGTTTATGATTTGACTCTTGCGATAATGCGATGATGCCTGCCAGTTGTGAAATTCTTGGCGCACAAATCATCGTCGCATCATGAACTTTAAGCGCCTCGCGTTTTAATTCTTCCGGCATCACCATATAACACAGGCGCCAGCCGCTCATCGCATAGGCCTTTGAAAAAGTATATAGATAAACTATGTGCTGCTTAAAAGCATCAACTGAGGCGAGATTGAAATAGTGATCCCGGTTTTCATATAAAAAATCACTATAAGGGTCATCGATAATAATCAGAATATTGTGCTGTTTAGCAATTTCCCCTACTTTCATTAAATCTTCCTGGCTAAAAATTCTGCCGGTTGGATTAGAAGGAGAAACCAGCACTATCGCCTGTGTTTTCTCCGTTATCAGCGAGGGTAATATTTCAACATTAAGCGCCCAGCCGTTATTTTCATCCAGGGGCCAGTAAACAGGTACGCCATCAAATAATTTAATTTGCTGAATATGCGATGCAAAACAGGGGTCGGTCACTATGATTTCTTCACCGGGATCCAGCATGGTATGAAACATTGTGTTCAAACCCTGCATGTTACCCGCGCCAATCATGACATTTTTATCGGCATCAACCTCAATGCCTGTCTTTTGTCGGTGAATTTTTGCAACAAGCTGGCGTAGTTCAACAAGGCCATCTGGTAGCGTATATTTACCAGCATCCTTATCGTTTTCGAGAAGCTTTCTCACACCATCACGTATATATTCAGGTGTTTGAAACGAAGGCAGGCCCCAGGCTAAAGAGGCAGCACCTTCAACTTTTGCACTAAGCATCGCCATCTCCTTGATGGCTGATATCTGTGCCTCATGCACATTGAGATTAACGATATCGGTAATAAAAGTCATAAATCACATCTCAGCTATCCCGTTAACTTGCAGAGACATGGATTGGGAACGCCTGACTGAGACCGTCACCCGCATGGAAGGGACGGTCCGACGCATCGGTACGGCGTGTCTCAGTCAGGTGTTACCGATTCATGTCTCGGGCGCACCGTAACACGCGAAGTCTTGCTACATCACCGGCTGATTACAATATTTTGTTCAGTTAACCGGATAGCTGTGCAAACTGATATTTAACTCGGTGTTACAATGGTGGTCTATTGCCAATAAGTTGCGGGTTTCTGCTTAGTCAGGCTGATCTAGAATCTCGTGCGTTGAATTTCTCACAGGTACTCCACATGGCTAAATCCGGATATCGAGTCGAAAAGGACAGTATGGGAGAGGTCGAGGTTCCGGCTTCGGCCCTGTACCAGGCGCAGACGCAACGCGCGATCAATAATTTTCCTATTAGCGGCTTAAGATTGCCACGCGACCTGATTCGTTCGCTTGGCTTGATCAAGAAAGCCTGTGCCGAAGTCAACGCCGAACTTGGGTTGCTGGACTCTCATCGATCGCAGGCGATTCAGCAGGCTGCCGATAAAGTCATTCCCGGCGAAGTCGATGATCAATTTCCGATCGATATATTCCAGACCGGTTCGGGAACCAGTAGCAATATGAATGCTAACGAGGTTATTGCCAGCCTGGCATCGAGTGACGATTATCCGGTGCATCCGAATGACCACGTTAATATGGGACAAAGCTCGAACGATGTATTTCCAGGTGCTATCCATATCGCCGCCAGTATCGCGATTCACGAAAGATTGCTGCCGGCATTGCTTATGCTGGAGCAGGCGATTACTGACAAGAGTGAGTCCTGGGCGGATCTGGTTAAAACCGGGCGCACTCATCTAATGGATGCAATGCCACTGACTCTCGGCCAGGAAATGTCGGCATGGGCATCTCAGATCAAAAATGGCCGCTATCGAATTCAGTCGACATTGACCCGATTACAAAAACTGGCATTGGGTGGCACCGCGGTTGGGACGGGCATTAATACGCCGGCAGATTTCGGCGAGCGCGTCGCGCAGTCACTTAAACACATGACCGGGATCCGTTTTTCACAAATGGAGAATTTATTCGAGGGATTAAGTAGTCAGGACACCGCGGTAGAAACCAGTGGACAGTTAAAGGTTATGGCTGTTTCATTAATGAAGATAGCTAATGATTTGCGCTGGATGAACTCTGGTCCGCTGGCTGGATTAGGCGAACTGACTTTACCGGCGATTCAGCCAGGCAGTTCGATTATGCCGGGTAAAGTGAATCCGGTGGTGCCGGAAGCGGTAGCCATGGTCTGTGCCCAGATCATCGGCAATGACAGTACTATCACGATTGCCGGGCAATCGGGTAACTTTCAATTGAATGTCATGTTACCGGTGATTGCCTACAATTTGTTGCAAAGCATAGATATTCTTGCCAACGCCAGCCAGACACTGGCGCAGAAGGTGATTATTGGTTTGGTGGCTAATTCCGATAGACTCGAACTCACTCTGGCTCAAAATCCTGTGCTGGTTACCGCACTCAATCCTGTTATTGGCTATGAACTTGGTGCAAAAATAGCAAAAGCTGCCTACCAGCAAAAGAGGCCGGTTTTCGAGGTGGCACTGGAAATGACTGACCTTGATGAAATGGAGTTAAAAAAGCTGCTGGATCCAGCCGCCCTGACCAAAACTGGGGATAAATAAGCATTGCCCCACGAGCAGAAAGTTATCGGTGAGGTAAAGCGCTGGATCGAAAAGGCTGTGATCGGTCTCGATCTCTGCCCTTTCGCGAAGCCTGTTTATGAGCAGGGGAAAATACACTATATCATTAGTCCGTCGGAGCAGGTCGATGGTTTAATGTTTGATCTGCATCAACAGCTTCTCTGGCTGCGGCAACATCCGGAAATTGAAACCACATTATTGATTATTCCCTGTCAACTGGCAGACTTTTCTGATTTTAATCAAATGCTCGATCAGGCCGAGGCCCTGCTTAAGGCCTACGACTGGATAGGAGAGTTTCAGCTGGCCAGTTTTCATCCGCAATATCAGTTTGCGGGTACACAAATCGATGATCGTGAAAACTGGAGTAATCGTGCACCTTATCCTATATTACATGTCTTGCGTGAATCTAGTCTGGAGCAGGCGATAGAGCATTATCCAGGGGTCGCGGAGATACCCGCGCGCAATATACGGAAGTTAAGATCGCTGGATGATATTTCATTCGATGCGATTTTTAAGCCTGATTTGTGACAGATGTGGTAAAAAATCCAGTATTCATGTGATATTACTTGCTATAGTGAAATGTTACTTCTACACTTTATTCTAAGTTAATGAAAGTAAAGAATATTTAGTGAAACTAATGTCCTTAACAACGATTAATTTTCGCAGCATTCGACTATTCGCATCCGGCGTAGTTACGATCTGTGCGCTTATGATAACTAACCAGTCGCTGGCAAGTATTGAAAAACAGCGGTTAATTTTTCATGATGCTTCCCAGGCACTGAAAAACCATCAATTTTCAAAGTTTAATCGCCTTTACGATCAACTCGACGGTTATCCGGCACAGGCCTATTTGAAATACGATGCCCTGAAACGCCGCGTTCACAAGGCTTCCAGTAGCGAAATAACAGAGTTTCTCAATAACTACGAAGATTATCCTTTTAACTATCACCTGCGTGCGAAGTGGTTATCGGTACTGGCCCGGCGTCAGGACTGGCGTAATTATCTGGTATATTTTGATAATCGCGAAAATACTCGATATAAATGCCTCGCGTTCCAGGCGCGTTTAAACCTGGAATTTTATGAAAACATCAATGAAGAAATTAAAAAAGTATGGCTCAGGGGTTATTCGCAACCAAAGCAATGTGATCAGGCATTCAAATATTTTATTGAGACCTATCCACAGGCCGAGGAGGTAATCTGGTTACGAATAGACAAGGCATTCAAGGCCCGCAGACCGAGCCTCGCCAGGTATCTCGGCAAGAAACTGGGAGTAGAGGACCAGGCAGTTGTTGATACCTGGTACCAGGCACACCTACGTCCAGAGCAGTCCCTGAAAAACCTGGCTAATGCCACGGATAATTTGCGAACTCGACAAATAATTGTGCACGCCCTGGACCGGTTAACGCGTAAGGACAGTTTGAGTGCTCGCGATCTCTGGGCTGAACTTGAACCCAGGTTCGAATTTGACCAGGACCAGAAAAATCAGGTTAACCAACGTATTGCACTGTCGGCGGCATACCAGCATTTGCCGATCGCAGGTGATTTGTTGTCAGCATTACCCGATGAACTAAAAAATGATCGGGCGCACCTGTGGCTAGCCAGGATTTATCTCAGGAATCAGAACTGGCAGGGGTTAATAGATTCGATAGAGTCGATGCCCGCACATTTACGCCAGGAAAACGAATGGCAGTACTGGTGGGCGAGGGCGTTTGAGTCACTTGACTTTGAAGTGAAATCGAGTGAGAGGTATGTGACTCTAGCGACGCAGAGTAGCTACTATGGATTTCTTGCCGCCGATAAAATGAAACTGACCTATAGCATCGAACAGGAAAATGCAGCGACAATGGAGGATTTTTCAGAGTCTGAATTTCTCACCGAAAACCCTCACTTGTTGCGCGCCAGGGAACTG
>JBGUEB010000144.1:0-8603 GCA_041821565.1 Gammaproteobacteria bacterium
GGCCGTCCACATGGCTGCAACCAGCCCGCGATTGTAAAGCACTTCACCGATACGCTCGCGATCACCCAGTCCATTACCGGCATCGTAAACATGTTTCTTGATGTCGTCATGTGCCGGGAAATTATCACCCGGTTGATGAAATGCACCCGAGAGGTATCCGTCAGCACCATCACCGGCAGGCAGCACATCGTTTTCAGAACCCGACCACCAGACGCCGATAAAGTGATCCATCGGGTAGCGTATCGATGCGGCCTCCTTGATCGCGACCTGGTTCATCACGCCCCAGCCCCACATCAGTACCCAGTCGGGGCGTTCTTTACGAATTCGCAACCAGGTTGCTTTTTGCTCCTGGCCGGGATGGTCAACGGGAAGTGCGAGGAATTCGAAACCGAACTTTTCTGCGGCGGCTTCAAGCGTACGAATAGGTTCCTTGCCATAGGCCGAGTTGTGGTAAACCAGCGCTATCTTCTTTCCCTTGAGCTTATCCATGCCACCTTCTTCGTCGGCGATATACTGAACAAAAACGGTCGCCTGGCTCCAGTAGGTAGCAGGGAAGTTGAACACCCATGGGAACACCTTGCCGTTAGCCGCCGAGGTACGACCATAACCCATCGAAAATATTGGAATTTCATCGACGCTGGCCTTCGGGATCAACTGGTAGGTAATTCCTGTCGATAACGGCTGGATTGCGATCGCACCCGACTCGCCCTCATTTTTAACACTTTCGTAACATTCCACCCCGCGCTTTGTGTTGTATGCCGTTTCGCAGGGCGTCAACTTTAACTTAGCGCCATTGATGCCACCATCACGCGCATTGAGCATATTCATATAATCGCCATAGCCATTTGCGAACGGAATTCCGTTCGGCGCGTAGGGGCCTGTGCGATAGTCAAATGATGGAATTGTCAATTCGTAGGCACTGGCAATTCCGCTTAAAAGTGGTACTGCAAACATGGCAGCCACTATCGTTTTAGTCAAACTTCTTATTTTCATTGCTTCCTCCGGTTATATATCTAACAACATTTTAATAACGCGCCTGGAACTGTTTCGATTAGCTTCCCTGTTAGTAAGGAAACGGCCATAGACGCAATTTTTCCTTGGCGATCCGCCACAGGCGTGCAAGCCCGTGTGGTTCGACAATCAGAAATACAATAATCAGTACACCAACAGTCATAATTTCTATATGCGCGGCTAACGCACTGTTGGTACCGAATCCGTCAACCAGTATATTTTTTAGCAATATCGGCATCATCACCAAAAAAGCCGCACCCAGAAACGAACCGAGCACCGACCCTAGTCCGCCGATTATAATCATAAATAATACCAGAAACGACTGATTGATATCGAATGCCTCGGTTGGCTCCGCGGACCCGAGCCACACCGAAAAATACAATGCCCCTGCCATACCAATGTAAAAGGACGAAACCGCAAACGCGGATAACTTGGCTATTAACGGGCGCACGCCGATTAACTCGGCGGCAATATCCATATCGCGAATCGCCATCCAGTTACGGCCGATACGGCCGCGTGCTATGTTTTTTGCAAACAGTGCAAATACGGCAACGAAAGAAGCGACTAGCAGATACTTGGCCTCTGGTACGCCTTTAGGACCTGTTATCGTCACCCCGAATACCGTCATCGGCGGTGAGGTAATCATTCCGGTCGCATTATAATTAAAAAACCAGCCTACCTTGTTAAATAGCCAGATTAGAAAAAACTGCGCGGCGAGCGTCGCAACCGCGAGATAAAAACCCTTAATCCGCAGCGAGGGTAACCCGAACAGGGTGCCGACCGCCGCGGTGATTAAGCCGGAAATAATAACCAGCGGAATAAAGCCGAGTTCGGGCACCGCAACCATCAGTTTGTAAATCGAAAATGCACCCACCGCCATGAATCCGCCGGTACCTAGTGAAAGCTGGCCGCAGTAACCGGTAAGAATATTCAAACCCAGCGCCGCCAACGCGTAGATAAGAAAGGGCAATAAGATGGCGTTAAGCCAGTACTCGTTTATAAAAAAAGGTACTAGCACGAAAGTAATGAAAAGCACTGCGAGGATTACGTAACGATCCTGCGTAATCGGAAACAGTGCCTGGTCGTCCCTGTAGTTGGTTTTGAATTGTCCAGTTTCGCGGTAGATCATCGTTCTAAACTCTTTCTATTATGCGTTCGCCGAACAATCCCTGCGGACGAAATAGCAGAAACGCCAGTGCCAGCATATAGGCGAACCAGTTTTCGATGGCGCCGCCTACGAATGGTCCTAAATACACCTCGGCAACCTTTTCACCGACGCCGATAATCATGCCGCCGATTATCGCGCCGGGTACCGAGGTAAAGCCTCCCAGGATTAGCACGGGTAAAGCCTTCAATGCGATCAGTGAGAGCGAAAATTGTACCCCGGACTTGGATCCCCACATGATGCCGGCAACGAGTGCGACGATTCCGGCAACGGACCAGACGATTACCCAGATAGTATGGAGCGAAATGCCAACCGAAAGCGCCGCCTGGTGATCATCCGCGACCGCGCGTAAGGCACGCCCGATACGCGTTTTCTGGAAAAAAACCGCGAGAAATACTACCAGTATCGCCGCCGTTACCGCTGCGAACACTTCCAGTTTTTCGACATAAATATCAAAGGTATCCAGCATCCAGTCGGAGGCTCCCTGCGGGATACCGAGATCCAGCAGCTTGACATCGGAACCCCACAAGATATCGCCCATACCCTCAAGCACGTAGGCAAGGCCGATGGTTGCCATAAACAGAATGATAGGTTCCTGGTTGACCAGGTGGCGTAGCATCAATCTTTCAATTAGCCACGCCAGCGCAATCATCACGGCAATGGTTCCGGCGATGGCAAGCCAGACCGGCATGCCAAATTTTTCCATGAAACCGACCAGGGTTAGCGCGGCAAACAGCGCCATTACTCCCTGGGCAAAATTAAATATACCGGAAGCCTTAAAAATCAGCACGAAACCCAGTGCTACCAGCGAATACATGACGCCTGCCAACAGGCCGCTGAGCACAACTTCTATAAAAAAGGTCACGGCTACTCCTTCAAGTTGGTGATTGCACGTTTACTCATGCGGTACGCCCAGGTAGGCATCTATCACATTCTGGTTAGCCCGAACTTCGTGGGGCAGGCCATCGGCTAATTGCTGCCCATAATCGAGCACCAGAACGCGATCTGATAAATCCATCACCACGCTCATATCGTGTTCGATCAGGGCGATGCTGGTACCGAACTCGGTATTAACATCGATTATGAAACGTGACATGTCTTCCTTTTCTTCAGAGTTCATGCCCGCCATGGGCTCGTCGAGCAATAGCAAATCTGGTTCTGCAGCCAGCGCCCGTCCCAGTTCAACCCGCTTTTGTAGCCCATAAGGCAGTTTTCCCACAGGCTTATTGCGAATCGACTGGATATCCAGAAAGTCGATGATGCGTTCGGCAGCTTCGCGGTTTTCGAGTTCTTCGGCGCGCGCCGGGCCAATGTGCATCGCCTGCCAGAATAAATTGGTTTTCATCTTCAAATTGCGCCCGGTCATGATGTTATCGAGCGTGCTCATGCCTTTAAACAGTGCAATATTTTGAAATGTTCGCGCGATGCCCTGGCTGGCGGCTACGTGTGGGGCCATTTGTTTGCGGGTATCGCCCTTGAAGGTAATGGACCCTTGCTGGGGATGGTAGAAGCCGTTGATTACATTCAGCATCGAACTCTTGCCGGCACCATTCGGGCCGATAATGGAGCGAATTTCTCCGCGCCTGATGTCAAAGCTAATGTTGTCCAGAACCTTCATGACACCAAAAGAAAGACTGATATTGTCGACCGCGAGGATCGCATCATCGATGTGTTTATCAATCATGCAGCGGCTTCCCTGGTTACCGATTTGACCGGGTAAATTTCGGCCTCCGCTATCTTTAAATCGGCTTCAAGCATACCGGTACGGCCATCTTCAAAGGTGACTTCGGTATTAACGTGGCATTCGCTTTTATCGGAATAAAGCGCATTCACGAGGCTATCGTAACGCTCGGCGACAAAATTTCGTCTTACCTTGAGCGTCCGCGTCAGTTCGCCATCGTCGGCGTCGAGCTCTTTGTGTAGAATCAGAAAGCGACGAATCTGGGAGTTAGCGAGATGTGTTTCTTGTGACAGGTCGTTGTTTACCTTGCCGACACAATCTTTAATCAATTGAAATACTTCCTCCAGTCCTGCGAGATCGATATAACCCGAGTATGCCAGGTTACGCCGCTCGGCCCAGTTGCCCACCGCGTCCAGGTCGATATTGATAAAGGCTGTGCTGTAATCGCGTTCATTGCCAAACAAAACCGCTTCCTTGATAAATGAGAAGAATTTGAGTTTGTTCTCAATATATTTAGGTGCAAACAAGGTGCCGTCGTTAAGCTTGCCGACGTCTTTGGCGCGATCGATGATCTTCAAATGGCCGTTGTTTTCGTCGAAATAGCCGGCATCACCGGTATGAACCCAGCCGTCCTCGGTTTTAGTACTTGCAGTAGATTCTGGATTTTTATAGTAGGAATCAAATACACCCGGGCTGCGGTAGAGAATTTCGCCGTTGTCATCGATTTCAATTTCAACATCGATGGCCGGCGTGCCTACGGTGTCGGCAAACACTTCGCCATCGGGTTGCACGCAGATGAATACCATGCACTCGGTCTGACCGTACAATTGCTTGATATTGATACCGAGTGAGCGATAAAAGTCGAATATTTCAGGGCCGATGGCTTCACCCGCGGTGTAAGCAAGCCGGATACGTCTTAGGCCGAGTACATCCTTGAGCGGCCCATAAACCAGCAAATCGCCTAACCTGTAAAGCAGTGAATCCTTTAACGAGACGGCCTCGTTATTAAGTAATCGCACGCCGACTTTTCGGGCGTGATCCATGAAGTAGTGAAATACACGGCGTTTCAACTTACTTGCATCTTCGATGCGGATCATCACCTGGGTGAGCATATTTTCGTAAATGCGCGGAGGCGCGAAGTAATAGGTTGGACCAATTTCGCGTAAATCCTGGCCCACCGTTTCACCACTCTCGGGGCAACTCACGCAAAATCCAGCGCAGTAGGACTGCGCGTATGAAAACAGGTTGTCGCCGACCCAGGCCATCGGCAGGTAGGCGAGAACTTCCTCGTCAGCGCCTAATCCTTCGCGTATAACCCCGTTACGCGCGGTAATAATCACGTTGTTGTTGGTGAGTACGACGCCTTTCGGGTCTCCGGTAGTGCCCGAGGTGTAGAGAATGATCGCTATATCTTCGCCGCTGGATGAATCAACTTCGCGTAGATAAAAATCGGGGTTGTTGTGGTCGAATTCACGACCAGCCGCCTGAATTTTTTCAAAGTCGTGTAAACAGGCCTGTTGATAGTGTCGCAGGCCGCGGATTTCATCGAAAATAATATGCTCGATCTTGGGGCAGCGCTCCTTAACCTCGAGAATTTTGTCGACCTGCTCCTGGTCTTGAACCAGTGCGATTTTGACATCGGCATTATCGAGCACATAGGTGATTTCGTCGGCTACCGCATCCTGGTAAAGCGGCACTGGGATCGCCCCCAGCGATTGCGCTGCGCACATACCCCAGTAAAGGCGTGGTCGGTTATCGCCGATAATGGCAAGCTTGTCACCGCGTCCCAGGCCGAGGCTGGCAAGGCCGCAGGCAAGTACGCGAATTTCTGTAGCAACCTGTGCCCAGGTCCAGGATTGCCATATACCGAGATCCTTTTCTCGAATCGCGTCGTGATCTGGTCGCAAACGAGCGTGACTGAGCATCAACTTCGGAAAGGTATCGAGCGATGCGTCGTTTAGTGTCTGGTTCATATTATTTTAATAATTATTCTTATTCTTCTCTATATACAGCCAATTCAATTGTAAAATAACTATGGTTGTACCTCAATTATGACAATCTGTCAGTCGGTAAGTTTTTTACCGGTTCAAGTGCAGATTTCATGCCGAAATGTAAACAGCGGGTACAACTGTTGCAATATCACCTCTAAGTAGAGGTGATACAAGATACCATACTTAAGCAGGGATCAGGATATAACAGGCAGATCAATTACGAGCCAGGGATTTGTTTGCCGACGATACCCTCGATAGCGTTATTGAAGCCACCGAGTCGCATCCCTTTTAATTTTAATTACTTTCCAGGATGACAGTCGCTTTGGGGGATAATTAATGGATACCGGATAAGTGCTTCGCACTTTCCGGCATGACGATCGCTTTGGGCGATCGTCACATGTTCCTGCGGTATTGTCCGCCTACTTCAAATAGTGCTTTGGTGATTTCACCGAGCGAGCAACGTTGCACCGCATTTACCAGTTCGCCGAAAATATTGTCATTATTAATCGCAGCCTGGCGCACGCGTTCCAGTGCCCCGGCGCAGGTATCCGCGTGAGTCGCCTGAAATTCGGCCAGGCGTTTAATCTGGCTTTGCTTTTCCTGGTCGGTGGAGCGCGCGAGCTCGATGTCATATTCCTTGTTACCATTGGGATTGAGGAAAGTATTGACGCCGATAATCGGTAAGCTGCCGTCGTGCTTGCGATGTTCGTAAAGCATCGATTCATCCTGAATTTTACCACGCTGATATCCGGTCTCCATCGCCCCGAGTACGCCGCCGCGCTCGGAAATCCGTTCAAATTCCTGTAATACCGCTTCTTCGACCAGGTCGGTGAGCTGTTCGATGATGAATGACCCCTGATTTGGATTCTGGTTCCTGGCCAGGCCCCATTCGTTGTTGATGATCAGTTGAATCGCGAGCGCGCGGCGTACCGAATCGCCAGTTGGGGTGGTGATTGCCTCGTCGAATGCATTGGTATGCAAGCTGTTGCAATTATCATAGACCGCGATCAAGGCCTGCAGGGTGGTGCGAATATCGTTGAAATCCATTTCTTGCGCATGCAGCGAGCGTCCCGAAGTCTGAATGTGATACTTCAGTTTTTGACTACGTTCATTGGCGCCGTACTTGTTCTTCATTGTGGTCGCCCAGATGCGTCGTGCTACGCGACCCATGACGGTGTACTCCGGGTCCATGCCGTTGCTGAAGAAGAAGGATAAATTAGGGGCGAAGTCATCGATATGCATACCGCGCGCGAGATAGGTTTCAACAAAGGTAAATCCGTTCGCGAGTGTAAACGCGAGTTGCGAAACTGGATTCGCACCGGCCTCGGCAATGTGGTAGCCGGATATCGATACCGAGTAAAAATTTCGTATCCGATGATCGATGAAATACTGCTGGATATCACCCATCATTTTTAGCGCAAACTCGGTTGAAAAAATACAGGTATTCTGGCCCTGGTCTTCTTTGAGGATATCAGCCTGAACGGTACCGCGAATATTTTCCAGCGCCCAACTGCGAATCTTGTTGATTTCCTCGCCGTTGGGCGGGCGCTTGTTGTCAACTTCGAACTTGTCAAGCTGCTGCTCCATCGCGGTGTTCAAGTACATCGCGAGGATGACAGGTGCGGGTCCATTAATCGTCATCGATACCGAGGTGGATGGGTCGCATAGATCGAAGCCATCGTAGAGCACTTTCATGTCGTCCAGGGTTGCAATCGATACACCCGAGTTACCGACCTTGCCGTAAATATCCGGGCGCTCGTGCGGATCACAGCCATAAAGTGTTACCGAATCAAAGGCAGTAGAAAGACGCTTGGCATCGGCATGCTCGGATAGTTTTTTGAAACGATGGTTGGTACGAAAGGCGTCGCCCTCACCGGCGAACATGCGTGTCGGGTCTTCACCCTCGCGTTTGAAAGCGAATACACCCGCGGTAAACGGGAAACTTCCGGGCAGGTTTTCGAGTAATAGCCACTTCAATAATTCACCATCGTCCTGGTATTGCGGCAGTGACACTTTTGCAATGCTGAGCCCGGACAGGGTTTCATATTTAAGCGCGGTTCGGATTTCACGGTCACGAACCCGGACCACATACTCGTCACCGGCATAGGCCTGGCGAACCTCGGGCCACTGATCGAGGAGTTTCTTCGAATCGCTATCGAGTGCGTCGCTGCGATCCTGTATCAGGGTTTCGATTCCGGCGTTACTAGCGCCTGCAGAGTCCTGCAACATTGCCTTTGAAGCGACTAGCTGTTGGCGCTGGCGTGCAATTTCGGCCTGTTGCAAAGCCGCGCTATGGTAATCGCGCACCGTGGCCGCAATTTCGGCGAGATAACGCACCCGCTCGGCGGGTACGATTACCGAGCGGCCGGTAGATTTACGCGTGGATACTAAAGTCAGCGCGCTATCGGTGGTCTGCAGACCCAGCGCCTGTAGCTTAAGCAGAATTTCCTGGTAGAGGGCGGTGGTACCATCGTCGTTAAAGCGAGAAGCAATAGTGCCGAACACCGGCATTTCATTGGCTGCCTGGGCAAAGGCCTCGCGGTTGCGTTGTACCTGTTTGCAGACATCGCGATAGGCATCTTCCGCACCCTTGCGATCAAATTTATTGATCGCGACTATGTCGGCAAAATCAAGCATATCGATTTTTTCGAGTTGACTCTGGGCGCCAAATTCCGGGGTCATGACATAAAGCGAGGTATCCACCAGCGGTACAATCGCAGCATCCCCCTGGCCAATACCCGGAGTTTCGACGATG
>JBGUEB010000145.1:0-8594 GCA_041821565.1 Gammaproteobacteria bacterium
GGAACTGTATTTCCTCGACCGGCCGGTAGATGCCAGGCGCGAGTGGTTCCAGGCGATAAGGCATCTTGACGCCGGGGAAATCAAAAAGGCCGCGGTGCTTGCCTCGAGCTGGAAGTGGTATGACAGTGCTATCAGAACAGTCGCAAAAACATCGCATCGAAGTGATTTCAGCCTGCGTTTTCCGATGCCATTCAAACAACAGGTGTTCGATCACGCCGACGCTCGCCAACTCGATCCATCAGTCATTTATGGGGTTATGCGCAGAGAAAGCCTGTTCGATCCGATGGCGAGATCCAGCGTTGGGGCACTGGGATTGATGCAGCTGATGCCATCGACGGCGAGAAGTGTGGCTAAATCGCTGGGCATGAAGCGCCCGCGCCGATCGGATATTCTTGAAATAGGCAACAATATAAATTTTGGAACGCAGTATTTCAGGACGGTGCTGAATCGATTTGAAAATAATGTTTCACTTGCTGCCGCGGCCTACAATGCCGGGCCACTCAATGTCAAGAGGTGGCTACCCCAGACAGACATAATGCCGGCAGATCTGTGGGTTGAGACAGTGCCGTTCAAGGAAACCAGGAACTACGTACAGGCGGTACTCGCCTATGCCACGGTATTTGATAAGTCTCTGGGTCGAGATACCCTGATATCGAGCCGCATGGACGATATCAAGTCAGAATATTGATTTTTAGCCTAACTGAGTCAATTATAGTGTTTGGGCGATGAAAATTTATGGCGATGTTCATTCTGGAAATTGCTATAAGCTCAAACTGCTTTGTTCGCTGTTATCGATTCAGCACGAATGGATCGCAGTCGATATATTAAAAGGGGAATCCCAAACCCCCGAGTTTCTCAGACTCAACCCCAATGGAAAAATCCCGCTACTGGTAACTGACAAGGGTGAATGCCTGGCCGAGTCTAATGCGATATTGTTTTACCTGGCACGGAACAGTGATTTGTTGCCCGGCGATGCACTGCACCAGGCGAGGGTATTGCAGTGGCAATTCTTTGAGCAATATAGCCATGAACCCTATATTGCGGTAGCACGATTTATTGCCCGATATCTCGGCATGCCGGAACACCGAAAGGCCGAATATGAGAGTAAACAGGCAGGTGGCAACCAGGCTCTGGCTATCATGGAGGATAAGCTGAAAACGAGCTCGTTTCTGGTTGGCAACGAATGCACCATTGCCGATATTTCACTATATGCCTACACCCATGTCGCCGATGAAGGTGGCTTTGATTTGGCCAGCTACCCTGCCATTAGTCAATGGCTTAATAGAATTCAATCCCTCGATGGTTATGTTGGTATGGATGACTAAGCCTTCAACCTGGAAAGCGCAGTAGGATCACGAAAGTCTGCACAATCGATTGATTCATCTAGCTATATGAAAAAAGTGCTTATCACCAATAAGGTGACCACGCATTTTTTCATTACGCTATCTAAATTAATCGATTGCACATCTTTTTCGCGCCCTAATGCGTTTTCCAGGTTTAATACCCTAATTAGCTCACAGTATCTACAGGCCTTCTAATTTTTATAGGTGTTACACCTCATCACAATTGTATTCAAAAATAACAGTGTTTATACTTAGCGCTGGTCCATCCGAAATTTCCAAACCTTAATTCAAAAAGAGCGCCCGTGACTACCAATAATCAGCAATTCGAAAAAATCAAATCTCAAACCGGATTCATCGCCGCACTGGATCAAAGTGGCGGCAGTACACCCAAGGCACTGGCCAATTACGGGGTCGGAGAAGATGCCTATGCGAATGACGATGAGATGTATGCAGTAGTCCACGAAATGCGTACCCGTATTGTCACCAGTCCAAGTTTTAATGGTGATCGAATCCTGGGAGCCATATTGTTTGAAAATACCATGGATCGGGACATAAAGGGTCGTCCAACACCAGATTACCTGTGGGAGGTCAAGAATGTCGTGCCTTTTTTAAAGGTGGATAAGGGTCTTGCCGAGGAAAAAAATGGCGCCCAGATTATGAAGCCGATGCCCGGGCTTGACGAACTTTTAGCGAGGGCGCGCAAAAAAGGAATTTTTGGAACCAAGATGCGCTCTGTGATCAAGGCTGCGAATATCGATGGTATCAACGCTGTCGTTGATCAGCAATTCGATATTGGGGTGAAAATTATCGAGGCCGGCCTGGTACCCATTATCGAGCCGGAGGTTGATATACATAGTCCTGAAAAGGCGGAAATAGAGCCGCTTTTGAAAAATGCATTGATAAATCAGCTAAATCAGTTGAAACCCGATCAGTTCGTGATGTTGAAATTGACTTTGCCTGAGCAAGACGATTTTTACGATACTTGTGTTGCCCATCCAAACGTACTGAAAGTGGTAGCCCTGTCAGGGGGGTATAGTCGCGAAGAAGCAAATAATCGTTTAGCCAACAATCACGGTATGGTGGCAAGTTTCTCACGAGCCTTAACCGAGGGATTATCCGCACAACAAAGTAATGACGAGTTTAACGCCATGCTGGATCAATCGATAGAAAGTATTGTGCAAGCTTCCAGCACCTGAGTTTATTCAGGGAAATATTTATGCTAAATCCCGTACCCGGGCAATAAATTGAAAAATAATTATTTAATCAATCAGGGACAAATAAAATGAATTCGGTAAATAGATTAATACTAGTGGCCGCTATCGGCACCATTTTTGCTGGTTGCGCATCCCCTAAACTAAATACAGGCGGTGAAAAAATACGCGTGTTGAGTCCCGAAGAAGTAACGAGCTGTCGCGAACTCGGTAAGACTACTTCCTCGGTGATGAAAAGTGTGGCTGGAATAGACCGGCCCGCAGAGAGCATAGCAGAGGAACTAGAAACACTGAGTCGTAACAGTGCGGCTAACCTGGGTGGCGATACCATAGTACCTTTGACAGTCGTCGAGAACGGCCAACGCACATTCCTGGTCTACAAATGTATCGATCCCTATAGTTAGTACTGGGGTCGTCGTCTTGCCAGGGCCTGCCAGTTTACTGGTTTTGCACCATCGCCCTGGTGGCCAACCTGTGCGAGATTTCGCTGAGTGAAGTATTCAAATCATTACCCGCGGTATAGTGAATCAATTCATCGCACATCGAGGCGAAGCGTTTTTGACTAAGGCTGGCTTCGCTTATTTCCCCTGATGCAGTGACACCGTAGATATACTTACCCTTGGCACGTGCATATCCACACTCGAAACCGGTCCAGGTCTTGTTCTCGATGCCATCAAGAATAACAATGACTATATCTGCCTTATCGAGTTCTGCCTCGTAATAAGTCTGTACCTCCCGTGACGAAAGCGATTTAAAATCAAGTTCCAGATCAACCTGTGGAATGGTGACCTCCATATATGGATTATCGGTGGTGATCGTGTCTCGCAAGGCGAGATTCCAGAGTAAAGTCGCCTGAGAACTATTGTAGGAAGCGAGGTAAGCCTGCACACCACTATGTATGCCCATTTTCACGTTGGCTGTTATAGATTCGGGTTCGGTAATGGTTTCCCTTTGATCGGCAATCTCTAAAGCATCGGCAATCGATATCTCGCCAGTGATTAACGCATGGCTGATAATCGCGCCATTGATATTTGGCAGGTATCGCAACCTCGCTATATCATCCAGGGTGCGCACCGTACCACTGGAATATACTGGTATCGAGACGTGATGACTAAGTTGTTCAGTCAGCGCCAGGGATTCGTCAAAATTACCGGCCAGGTTATCCGTGTCTTTGTGGATGACACCGGCGATACCAGTCATTTGCAGATCCATTATCAAATCCTGTGGCCGAAATGCAGTCTGGGTTTTCCAGCCATCGATAATTACAAAGCCCTCGCGCGTGGCAAGATGAACAATGATACCGCCGGGATGTCGATTCGCCGCTTCGACCACCAGCGGTGCATCGGTGATCGCTACGGTACCGAGGACGACACGTGCGGCACCGGCATCAAACCAGTCATTAATTTGATTCAGGGTACGAATGCCACCCGTTACCTGCACCGGTATGTCGATTTCATCGATCAGTTGCCTGATCAGGGTCTCGTTATTCGTGGGCCTGGAGCGAGCGGCGTCAATGTCGACTACCTGCAGCATCCTGGCGCCGCCTTCGGCAAACTGGCGAGCCGCCTCTGAAGGCGTAATTTCGTGAATAGTTTCGCTACCTTCGATAGTCGTAAGGGTAACCACTTTTCCATCTTGAATTTGAATTTCGGGAATTATCAACATGATAGTCCGCGACTCCTTAACTGTCCTGGGAAAGAAGCCACAGTATATCAGATTAAGCAGATACGGGGCTGCCGATCGGTTAGTACAATATGTTCTTTATTATGCGTAAGTTTATTTGCAGGAATGATTGGCTGGACATTTGATAACAGGACTCTTATTCTTCACTATGCATAGCGGCGCTAACCCTGGGCCGCGAAATTCCGTAGGAAAATCAACTACATGTTAGCAATATGGACAGGCTTTCTGCGTGCTGTGGCGATGCTTGTTATGATTTCTTGGATAATTCTGGAACCCGGCAAAGCCATCGCTAGCGAGACCATCAAAGATGATCCGGATAGCATCATCGATCAGGTGGAAAAGGACGTCGAATTCCGATACAAGGCCAGGCTTACAGGTGTTGACGACCAGTCGCTGCTAGAAAAGCTGCGGTCGGCATCGCAGCTTGTAACTCTGGAGGTCCGCCCGCCGCCAAGTCTGGTGGCACTGGAGCGGCGGGCTCGCAACGATATCGAGCGACTGCAAAAGGTATTGCGCTCGGAGGCCTATTACGATTCACGGGTCGAGTACCGAATCGAATCGGATAGCGAACCAGTGCAGATATTTGTAGATATATCTATTGGTGTTCGATACTTGCTCAAGCAATACACCATCACCTATTCTGGACCGGGTTCCGAGTATCCAGATCTGCCGCAGGAACCTGGCGGCGTAGGCGTAATACCGGGACAGCCGGCACGTGCCGAGTTGGTAACCGGAGCTCGGCAGCGATTGATAAGGGCGCTCGCAGACATGGGGCATCCGCTTGCGAAGGTCGAGCAGCAATCAGCGGTCGTCGATCATGCCGATAACAGTATGTCCGTATTGATCGAAGTCATACCCGGTGAGCAGTCGCGCTTCGGCCCGCTGGAGATCGTGGGTGCGGTCAGTGTCGAGCAGGATTATATTAAAAGCTTCGTTCCCTGGCAGGAAGGCGACATCTACGATCGTAGAAAACTGGACCAGGCTCGCCAGCAGCTACTCGGAACAGGTCTGTTTTCGGCAGTGGCATTTGAACGCCCTAACCAGGTAGATGCCGATGCTAAGCTGCCTGTTACTATTCGTGTGAAGGAGCGAAAACATCGTTCTATCGGCCTGGGCGGAAGCTGGTCGACCGACCAGGGTATCTCTATCGAGGCAGAATGGGAACACCGCAATATCTTCGGTCGCGGGGAGCGTATATCGTATTCCGGAGAGATCAGTGAGATCAAAAGGGAGTTCGTGGTTGCATTCAAAAAACCGCGTTATCGGCGCCAGGACCAGGACTTGCTCGCGAATGGTGCGCTGGCCTACGAGGATACAGACGCGTTCAAAGGACCACTAACCAGGTACTTCGCTGGCCTGCAACGTCAGCTTAACGAGAACTGGAAGGTTGTAGGTGGGATACCCTTCGAGATCAGCGACCTGTCCGACCTGCAGGGATCTCGAAATTTCACGCTTTACGGTCTCGAATTTCGTGGTGAAAGAGATACGTCCAACGATCGGCTCGATCCGAATGCGGGAACGCGGCTTCGGCTGCTGCTGCAACCTATTTCTGGAAGCGGAGAAGAAAGCATAAACTTTATCACTGGACTGCTAGGGCTTGCTGGATATCATGCCATCGACCACAAACAGCGCTATATCATTGCGGGCCGCACGAGGCTGGGATCCATCACCGGAGAAACAACCGAAGACTTACCGGCCAACAAACGCTTTTACGCCGGCGGTGGTTCCTCTATACGTGGTTACAGGTTTCAGTCGGTTGGCCCACTTGGCCCGGGCAACACGCCGCTCGGCGGTCGATCTCTGTTCGAGATCAGCACCGAGTTTCGGGTCAAGTTTAGCGACACCATAGGCGGCGTCATTTTCGTCGATGGCGGTAATGTTTACGACGATGAATTACCGGACTTTTCGACTAATCTTCAGTGGGCTGGCGGATTCGGCGCCCGTTATTTCACCAGCTTCGGCCCAATACGCCTGGACCTCGGATTCCCACTCAATCCCCGCGACGGCATCGATGACCCGATGCAGCTTTACATCAGTATCGGCCAGGCTTTCTGAGTGATGCGTCGCTTGCTTCGAATCGTTCGCTGGATCGGAATCGGTGTCGCTATTGCCGCAGGTACGACCTGCCTGTTGCTGTTGATTGCCTACGGGTTACTTCAGAGTGAATCGGGCCGTGAGCGCATAGTACAAATACTTAATTCGAGCTTGAGCACGCCTGGAGTGACCGAAGTACGAATTGGACGTCTTGAGGGTAACCTGTTCGAAAGCATCGAAATTCATGACCTGAGTGTGGGCGATGGCGACGGTAGCTGGCTGCGACTGAAGTTTGCCGCTGCAAGTTGGCGAGCAGGAGATTTGTTCGATGGCAAACTCAGCATTTCGAATCTGAATATCGATGGTTTGACGGTGCTGCGTCAACCGCGGGAGGCGCAGCAGGCGCAGAGCACGGGGGAATTTAACTGGCCGGTTCTGCCGCTCGGAATATCTATCGAGCGCTTCTCGCTCAGCGATGCCGTGCTCGAGCACCCGGTTATCGGTGAAGAAGTGAAATTCAAGGCATCCGGTGACACGGAAATTGAAAGCGCCGACCGGGTACGCACGACAATCAATATTACCCGGACTGACGGTATTTCCGGTGCGGTGCGGCTGCAAGCGATGCTCCAGCCGCGTTCGAAGTTTCTTCGCTTCGAACTAGATCTCGATGAGGCCGGTGGTGGCGTGCTTGCGCGCCTGCTTGATCTCGGTGATCTGCCTTCGCTGTCGATCCAGGCCGCTGGCGAAGGCCCACTCGACCAACTGCGGGGCAATGCACGGGTTGGGGCAGGGGATCAGACGTTTGTTGAAGGTGACTTCACGATATCTATTGGCAATGTGCCGGCGCTGAATCTCAAGGGGCGAGCACAGATTGCACAACTTATCGACGAGCCGCTGCGCCAGTTACTAGCCAGCGACATCACTTTCGACCTGCATGGTGAGCTAAAGGATGACGGTTTGCTGTTGCAAAGCGGACTCTTTGCGAATGAGTTGGCCCGCATAGAGGTAATCGGCAGCCTGAGAGATTTTGGCGCCGATTTCGATGTGAGCATGGACATCGATGACCTGACACCGTTGTCCGATCTCGCCGGGATTGCACTGCGCGGGCAAGCAAGTATCAAGACCCGCTTCCAGTCCGACGACATTCGTCGAAGAGTGACCACGTCCAGCCGCGCAGCCTTCTCGGAAATGTTACCTGCAGCGAGTCCATGGCTCACGCTAACAGGCTCTAAAATGATTGTTGCAGGCAGGCTCGAATTCGATGATGAGCGAGACTGGCAATTTAGCGATCTGATCGTCACCGGTGATGCGGTGGAACTAACTGCAAGTGGATCAATAGTAAGCGACCCAGCCATACTAGACATTGACTATCAACTGACACTCCCGCGCCTGGCAGCGCTGTCCGATATCGTGGGTAGTCCCCTTGCCGGCGAACTCACGATTATGGGCGATATCGGCGGAAACCTCGTCGTTCCTACACTGACTGCAAATCTGCTATCACCAGACTTGTCGGTGGCAGGCTTCATACCTGGCGCCGCCGAGGCCCGGGTGAACATTCCGCAATTCACTGAAACGGTTACTGGTGATATCGAACTATCGATTGCGAATCAACACTTCGGTACGCTCAATCTGGCGAGCAAGTTTTCCACAAACGCAAACGACAGCCTACGTCTCGATGGACTAATGCTCGAATCACGAAATACGAAGTTGGCCGGCGCAATGGCATTCGATTTGTCAAATGCTACAGTGACAGGGAAGATGACAGGAAAACAGCTCACGCTAGCGCCCTGGTCTGATTTGGCGGGTCAGGCACTGTCTGGAAAAGCGAACCTGTCTCTCGACTTGAGTAGCAGCGGCAAAACCCAGCAGCTTGACCTCGCCGTGAATACTCATGGACTGGGTATCGAACTGGACCCACAGCAATCCCTACAGGTAGATAACATCAAAGCCTCCGCACGTGTCGAGGATTTGTTCGGCACACCCAGCGGCGGTATGCGTCTGCTTGCGACCGATGCGAGGATATCTGACACCCGACTCGCCAGTGTCGTCATTGAGACCAGGATGATTGACCCAGGCCATCTGCAGGGCAGACTACAGGCGCAGGGTGATTTTCATGGACCTTTCGAGCTGGAAGCGGTCGCCGATTACAGTGCACTCAATCGGGGGTTCGTTTTGACCGTTTCGGAGGCTGACGCCTCCATCTCCGGCCAAACCTTCAAGCTATCAAAGCCGGCACTGCTTGAGCACGACAATGGTACAACGGTGCTGTCGGAATCATCGCTATTGGTCGCCGAAGGCAGTTTGACGATAAATGGAGTGGTCG
>JBGUEB010000146.1:0-8578 GCA_041821565.1 Gammaproteobacteria bacterium
CCGTAAAGAATTGGGTAAGCGATAAAAAAATCTCTGTATTTGAGAGAATCTAGTCAACCAATACGCATGCCGTTTGTTTAAACCAGATTCCTTTGTAACTGAAGGCAATTGTCAACCTGAACAATGCGACACATGATGTGGAGAATTTATAATGAGTGAGTCAGATAATTTCAATCAGCCCCTGGGGGGTAATGACATGCCCCGATTTGCGGGCCCGGGCACGATGATGCGCCTGCCTTCGCAAGCAACCGCGGAAGGACTGGATGCCTGCTTTGTTGGTGTTCCATTTGATTTGGGGACATCCAATAGAAGCGGGGCACGTTTTGGACCTCGTGGGATTCGCAATGAATCGGCGATGATCAGGCCCTACAACATGTGGACCCGAATTTCGCCTTTTGATTCATTGCAAATAGCGGATATTGGAGATGTTGCAATCAATACCTTCAACCTGCTGAAATCGATCGATATCATCGAGCAGGCTTACGATCAGATTGCAGCCCATGGTGCGGCTCCGTTTACACTGGGTGGTGATCACACCATTGTGCTGCCAATACTTCGTGCCCTGGCGAAAAAGCATGGCCCCGTCGGGGTTGTACATATTGACGCACATGCGGATGTCAACGATGTCATGTTCGGGGAAAGTATTGCTCACGGCACACCCTTTCGCCGCCTGGTGGAGGAAAAACTGGTTGAGCCCAGCCGGGTCGTACAAATTGGATTACGCACCACGGGTTATGCCGCGGATGATTTCGATTGGCCCAGGCAACAGGGTTTCCGGGTCGTACAGGCAGAGGATTGCTGGCACAAGTCACTGACACCACTAATGGAAGAAGTACGCGAGCAGCTTGGCGACGAAGGACCGGTTTACATTTCGTTCGACATAGACGGTTTGGATCCGGCCTATGCCCCGGGTACCGGTACGCTTGAGCCGGGTGGCCTGACCTCGGCACAGGCATTTGAGATTGTCCGTGGTTGTCGCGGACTCAATGTCATAGGTGGCGATATGGTCGAAGTCTCGCCGGCTTATGATCACGGTGGGATTACGGCGACGCTGGCGGCTAACCTGCTTTATGAAATGTTGTGTGCGCTGCCCGGCGCTGTGCAACGAAACGACTGATTAGCCATTCTTAGTGGCAATCTGATAACAATCAATAAAGAGCAGTTGCCAGGAGAATAGCGATGTCTGATCATACGGAAACAGCGTTACGAGCTCTGGCCAATACAAGGTTTGATACCTACTGGTTAGACAGTCTCGATCCTGTCGATGACGAACCCTCATTGGTTCAGGATATCAGTTGCGATCTACTCGTCGTCGGCGGTGGATTTTGTGGTTTGTGGGGTGCTATACAGGCCAGGGAGCAGAATCCTGCTCGAGATGTCGTATTGATTGAAGCAAAGTCCATTGCTAATGGTGCCAGTGGGCGCCCCGCGGCGATAATGTCTACCTCGGTGATGCACGGTATCCACAATACCGAACGCATGTTTCCCGGTGAGGTGACCCAATTAGAAGAATTTGGTCGCGAAAACATGGATGGATTCCGAAAGGCAATTGAACAATACGGCATCGATTGTGATATTGAATGGGGCGGGGAAATGACGGTTTCGATCGGCGACCAGGGTTTGGAAACCATCGAGGAGGAATACCAGTTATATAAAAAGTATGGTCATGACGCGGTAAAGCTGGATAAAGAACAGGTGCAAGCCCAAATCAGTTCACCCATTTTCCACGGTGCCGTATGGTCAAGGAGTCGATGCGGTACCGTGCATCCCGGTAAACTGGTACGCAGCTTGAAAAGGGTGGCATTGGAACTGGGCGTAAAGGTATTCGAGAATACCCCTCACCTGAGTAATCATTTTGAATCGGAAAAAATACGGGTCAAAACCCCCCAGGCCACTATTGATGCGGACAGGGTTTTACTGGCAACTAATGCCTGGGCCTCGGGGCACAAAAAAATCAATACACGGGTCGCCGCAATTCGCGATCGAATCGTCATGAGCGAACCGCTCACTGCGGAGCAAATGGAAAAAGTCGGTTGGAATAACAGACAGGGTATCTACGATACACGAACCCAGCTTAATTACATGCGCCTGACCGCGGACAATCGAATTCTGTTTGGTGGCAGACTGAACTACTTTTTCGGCAACAATACAGACCCTGCCCTCGATAAGACGCCTGAGCCCTACATCCGCCTGCTGGAATCTTTCTACCGAACCTTCCCACAGTTAAAAGATGAGATCAGATTCTCACATGCCTGGAGTGGGCCTATTGGCTTGACCACTCGAATGGCGGTGCATTACCAGCGTTATCACGGTGGCAAGATGGTATACGCGGGTGGCTACTCCGGATTTGGCGTCACTGCAACTCGTTTTGGTGCGCGCGTGGGACTGGCGGTACTCGATGGTGTCGATATTCCTGAAATCCGAATGACATTTGCCCAAACCTTACCCAATTACATCCCCCCTGAACCGTTTCGCTGGATCGGTGCAAAAATTACCATGTATGCGCTGGACACTATAGATGAAAAAGGCGGGTGGCGAGTACCATGGATAAAGATGGTCCAGTGGATGGGGTTTCCAGTTACCCAGTGATGTCTGGTGGTTAGCCTGTTGTATTTTTTGGATCATCCGTTGGCACAGGTCAGGATATGCGGGATTTTCTCGAATTCGCTACACGGCATTTTGTAGTGGTCTAAGCAATAAGGTGGAAATTAATGACGACGTTTAATGGCTTTCCGGCAGAGTTGTTCGAATTCCTGCGGGCGCTGGCCGAAAACAATAATCGTGACTGGTTCAATGACAACAGGATCGATTACGACGAGTTCGTCGCCGAGCCGGTGATTGAGTTCATTAACGCAATCGCGACTCCGCTCGAAACGATCAGTCAAAATTTTGTTGCTGATCCAAGACGCAACGGCGGCTCTATGTTCAGGATTTACCGGGACACCCGATTTAGCCACGATAAACGCCCCTACAAGACCAACGTCGGTTGTCACTTCAGACACGTCGCTGGCAAAAGCGCGCATGCACCGGGTTTTTACCTGCACCTGCAACCTGGCAATGTATTCGTAGGAGCTGGCATCTGGAAGCCCGACGGACCCGCCCTCGACAAGATCCGAAATGCGATCGTCGAGTACCCGGCCCGGTGGGAAGCAGCATTTAGCGACAGGCAGCTATGGCAGCGCTTTGGCGATATCGAAGGTGAGAGTCTGAAGCGTGCACCGAGAGGGTTTGACGCCGATCACGAACATCTAGAACATCTCAAGCTCAAATCATTTTTCATTCATCAGTCCTTGGATGAAGCACTCGCAACAGGCCCCGAACTGATCGATGAAGTGGTTGCGGCCTATACCGATTCGGTACCTCTGGTGCGATTTATGACACGGGCTGTTGGATTGCCCTTCTAAAGTATCCAATAAACCATGCGTTACAGGCCCGATCTCATACAGGTTTTGGCGCCCTGCCCTTATCCCGGCGAAACCAGGGAGGCACCCTTGCATGGACGGAAAAGGTGGTTTCAGGTTATCTTTACACTTAGCCGAAACCTGAGGAGCTAATAATGACCAAATCTACCCGGATCGCGATTCCACAGGAAGCCTTCGACTGGTATGACGAGTATGCGCATGGTGACATTGATCGCCGAACTTTTATGTCCAGGCTAGCGACCCTTACCGGCGCGGGCATCAGCCTCAGTTTACTGAGCAGTGCTTTGATACCCAATTACGCCCTGGCTGAACAGGTGTCGTTCAATGACCCTGACATCCGGGCCAGTTTCGCGAGCTTTGAATCACCAGGGGGTCATCTGGAGGGTCGGGGCTACCTGGTAGTTCCGCGAAAACTCTCTGGCAAGGCGCCCACCGTATTAGTTGTGCATGAAAATCGTGGACTAAATCCCTATATCAAGGATGTGGCTCGTCGCCTCGCCAAACAGGGCTATATTGCCTTCGCCCCGGACGCACTGCATAGTCTGGGTGGTTATCCGGGTAATGACGATGAAGGCAAGGTAATGCTAAAATCGATGGATCGAGCGATGATCGAACAGGATTTCATTGCGGCGGCCCAGTTTCTAAAGACGCATGAATCGAGCAATGGCCGGCTGGGTGTCGTCGGCTTCTGTTTTGGTGGCTACATTACCAACATGCTCGCAGCAACCTTGCCCGGGGTCGTTAACGCGGCCGTACCTTTCTACGGCACCCCAGCGAAAGAGCCCGTCATCGACAGTGTCAAGGGTCCGCTCATGCTCCAGTTTGCCGAACTGGATAAGCGCGTCAACAGTTCCTGGCCAGCCTATGAGGCTTTGCTCAAGAAAAAGAATGTCGATTACCAGGCTTTCATTTACGCGGGTGTAAACCATGGCTTCCATAACGATTCCACGGGTCGCTATAACGAAGAAGCAGCGGAACTTGCCTGGTCGCGCACATTAACTTTCTTTGACAGGTACCTGTCTTAACGAAGCGGATGTTTGCAATCGTAAATTAACTGTAAATAGTCGTTAGATGGCGGCAATCAGTATGCTAGCGAAAAAACTATTCTTTACAGATTACCTGGTCATTCTGTATTACTCGAACACAGTTTGAATTCGCATAAATTAATTCTGAGAAAGTTACGATACCGTTGTCATCGAAATCCATTTCTTTAAAGGTAAGAGGGGATTTCGTTAGCAAATACAGATACAACGCTGGAATCACAACCACTATCATCACACCAAGCGTTGCCAGTAAAGCGATCTGCTTTTCTTTTAACGACATCACACCGTCATCCGCTTTCCCTGGCAACCCGTTCCCGATGGAGAATATATAGACCGCTGCTAATGATCAGGCCCGCTCCAATCAGTGTCCAGCGGTCGGGCAGGTCACTGAACAGGACGTAGCCAAACAGCGTTGCCCAGACCAGGGAACTGTAACTAAACGGGGCGACCACTGATGCGGGCGCGCTTCGAAATGCACGAATAAGACAAAGATGACCAATACCGCCGGTCACGCCCAGCAACACCAGTAGCAGGTAATCAGATACGGCCACCGTCTGCCAGTAGAACGGCACTACGCTGGTCATCATCACGGCCCCAACCAGCCCCGTGTAAAATAACGAGGTGATGGGACTATCGTACAAGCGCGCCTTGCGCGTAAAGATCTGGTAAAAGGCGTGTGTAAAGGCGGCGGCCAGGACGGGCAACGCGCTCCAGTCGAATCCGTGAAAACCTGGCCTGACCACGACTAATGCGCCGACGAACCCTGCAATCACGCCCGCCCATCGTCGTACGCCGACTTTTTCGCCGAGCAAAAAGACAGACAGAATGGTAACGAAGATCGGTGACACGAACATGATCGTGGAGGCCGTCGCCAGGGGCAAAAAATGCAAGCCGACAAAGAAAAGAGCAGTGGTGGTGAGCATGAAAAATGAACGCGCACACTGTAAAACAATCGACTGGCTTTTTATTTGCAGGCGAGCGTTGAATCCCATTGCGATTAACACGACGATGACATGGAAGAAAAACCTTGCCCACACGACTTGTACTACCGGGTAGCTCTGCATCAGGTACTTAGCCATCGAATCGAGCGACACGAACCAGAACATGGTGGCCAGCATCCATGCGATGCCAATCAGCGGTCTATCGGCATTTTCAATATCAGGAGAATTCATTCCTGGATTGTACGTCGATAAAAGCTTTGAGATGCACTGTTTACGAGTGTTAATCCGAAAATATTAGACGTAAGATAGCTCTGTCGACAATGGTTTTACAGGAGTATCGCATGAGTAGTAGCGTACAGGCGCAGGCAATCATAATGAGTCTTCAGTCTCTTTTTGAGAGAGCCGATGCGGAAAAACTATGGTTCTACCACGACTCCAAAGAAGCTGGTGAAGTCTGGGCATCCCATAGATGCACCACAGGATGAACTACTCTCCATCGATTTCAGTAGTTGCTGGCAGTTTCAGCCAATATAGTCACCTACATAGATAGAGTCTATTGAAACTGATATCCCCCACTGTTTACCAGGAGTGAAGAACATGAGTAAAGAACTGAAAAATAAGCGCGATTCAAAAAAGAAAGCTGTTTTGTCACCAAAAGAGAAGAAAGCAGCCAAACTATCGAAAAAGGAAGCCAGGAACGTCCTCGGAAATTGACTGGGTAGTTTTAGGTCTTTCAAGTTGCAATTAAATTTTGAAAGGGTCTGAAAATAGACCCTTATCAACTCGCGTCCATCAGATTTGTCAGCCCTCAGGTTAGCTGGCCAATAGGTAATTCTGTATCTATTTTGTCAGGGAGTTTCGCTGTCGCAAGGGGCAACATGCCTACTACGGTAGTAAGCGAAGTCATCAATATCGGGCGCAGGCGCAACCTTGCCCCTTCGACTATGGCCTCGATTAGTTCCAGTCCATTTTCTCGTTCGACTTCTATCTGTTCAACTAGCACGATGGCGTTGTTTACCACTATACCCGTTAACTTAATCAGCCCTAGCCAGAGAATCGATAATGTTTTGCTTTGACTAAATGGAGATGTTATCGAAAGTGATTATTTATCACTGAGACAGAATCGATGCTACAGCCACACTACATGACTGATGATTTCGTTGGGATAACGAAATCGTTTACAGATTTTCATAGAGTAGCCGTATAATTCGTTCTGTAAAGTTGACAGTATCTTTTCAAAACTACCATCAGTGTTTCATATGCAGACAATAATACGAGAATCTAAATGAAAAAATCTCTCATCAACATAAAACGGTTATCGGCCGCAGTCATTTTGTCGATTGTGTATCTGGGATGTTCAGCGGCGCTGGCCGTGGAAAAAAAGCCTAATATCCTCGTTATATGGGGTGACGATATCGGTTACTGGAATGTCAGCGCCTATAACCAGGGCATGATGGGTTACCAGACACCCAATATCGACTCCATCGCTAACGACGGAGCACTATTTACAGACTGGTACGCTCAGCAGAGCTGTACCGCTGGGCGAGCTGCTTTTATTACTGGACAGCACCCATTTCGTACCGGCCTGCTCACCATCGGTATGCCTGGATCCGATCAAGGGATCGACAATAGCATGGTGACACTTGCAACCTTGCTTCAACCACATGGTTATACCAGTGGGCAATTCGGTAAGAACCACCTGGGCGATCAGGACAAACATCTACCAACTGTTCACGGTTTCGATGAATTTTTTGGCAATCTCTACCACCTCAACGCCGAAGAAGAACCAGAAGGGTATTACTATCCAAAAGATGAGGAATTCCGTAAACAGTTTGGTCCACGCGGTGTGTTGCACAGCTGGGCTGACGGCAATGGAGGGCAGCAAATTGAAGACACCGGTCCGATGACCAGCAAGCGCATGGAAACAGCGGATACCGAATTCATCGATGCGGCGATCGGTTTTATCGAACGAGCGCATCAAGCCGGCAAGCCGTTTTTCACCTGGGTCACGACAACACGCATGCACGTCTGGACACACCTGTCTAATGAATGGGAAGGTAAGACTGGAATTGGTCTCTATCCAGATGGAATGGTAGAACACGATGACGGTGTTAGTCGGCTGCTATCAACCATCAAGAAGCTTGGAATCGAAGATAATACCATCGTTTTTTACTCAACAGACAATGGTGCCGAAACATTTACCTGGCCAGATGGCGGCACAATACCCTTTCATGGTGAGAAGGGAACAACCTGGGAAGGCGGTTTTCGTGTGCCCTCGTTCATCAAGTGGCCTGGTGTTATCAAGCCAGGCACCAAACTCAATGGTATCGCTTCCCACGAAGACATGATTCCGACCTTACTGGCTGCTGTTGGTGATCCCGATATTAAAGAAAAACTCAAAAAAGGAGCCGTCATAGACGGTAGGAAATACAAGGTTCATCTCGATGGCTATAACCTCCTGCCCTGGTTAAAAGGTGAAGTCAAAGAGTCGCCTCGCAAGGAGATCATGTACTTTGACCAGCTGGGTAACCTGAATGCCATTCGTTATAAAAACTGGAAGGTTCATTTCGCCATTCTCGAGGGAAATATCGCTTCTGCTGTACGTGTACAGACAGCCTGGCCAAAACTCATCAACCTGAGAGCCGATCCTTTCGAAAGAGCCTGGCACGAATCAGAAATGTACCTCCGCTGGATGGCCGAAAATATGTGGGTTTTTGTACCGGCGCAAGTTTTTACCAGGCAATGGCTATCGTCATTTGAAGAGTTTCCGCCGCGCGCTGGTACTACATTGGGTATCGATGGAGTACTGAAGGACCACGACCTCTCGTGGTCCCATCCCCAACCCGGCAGCCACCGCCGAGCCGGTGAAGAATGGGCGAGAGAAAGCAGCAACGATGAGGGCTACGGCCAAGGCCCTCAACAGGAGGAGGAGCCAGTGATGGATCCGTCGCCGGCTTTCCGCTTGAAACGGAACTCGATCCAGGAACATGAGGGAGGGAAACTCCACCACCCTCGCCCTTTGCTTCCTGGTAAGATGCACCAAGATGGGGATCACCACGGCGGCGAGCCCAAGGAGATAGCCGACGGCGACCCATTCGATGTCGGTGGTCAGGACACCGAACTCCTCTGCAAGAGTCGGCAACGCAACGTTGACCATCGTTCCGTCGATGAC
>JBGUEB010000147.1:0-8574 GCA_041821565.1 Gammaproteobacteria bacterium
GCCGATACTGTTGAAAAACTCAATAATTTGGATAGGAGAATTCCCCGGTGAAAACCAAATTAACCTGAACTTCACTTGTTGTTACGTTCGAGAGTTTGGTTATTTCATATATCCCCTCGTATAAAAAGGGATAAAATTTGTCACAGAGGCCAGGAATTATTCACGCCCGTTAAAAATGAGTTTTTCAACAGAATAGGCCGAATCCAGCCCCACAAGTCGAATTCGTGAACGGCAGCTATCGGGAAAGCCGACCTTGAGAAATTACCATTCCATTAGTCTGGACCCTGAGCGGTCATATATAGATCGATAAATAAAACTAGGTTCTTACTTTTGAACAAACGGATTGTGGATCTGTTAAGCTGCAAAGCGACAGCTAATACGGTGTAGAGTGTTTTATGACTTATTCGTATAGTATCACTGGATGTATTCTAATCTTATATCGCGCCTTTGTGCGATCTACCACTCCCGTATTATTTGTATTTTTTATAAGCACCATTAGCCTCCTGAAAGCAGCGGACACCGCGCCCTCTGGTAATCAAAATCCTGATGTATCTCAAATTTCTATACTTGAAGGAAAATCGTTTTCAGGTGACCTAGGACTTCTCGGTAAACCAGCCTCTGCCACAGATTTGTTGCTATTTAATGATGGTATGTTCATATCGAAAGGATGTGAAAGTAGATGCGGTTATACCGCAGCAGAATATCATATTCGCGCAGAAGGAGATCACTTCCAGGTGATATCAGAAACACCGTGCCTTAAATCTGATGCCACTATTCTTTGGGAAGGTAGAGTCAAAGGAGATGAGATAGAAGGGACTTTCACTTGGACAAATAAACGATGGTATTGGACATTTGAAAAAGAATTTTGGTTCAAAGGGAAATTGATTGAATCTAATGCAGCAGAAACCGAACATCAATAACCAGAACAGACCGAGATGGTAGGCTAAACGAGTTAGGTTGCTTGCAGGGAGGGGGACTTGCCTAATAAACGATCAATTTTAATTTTAAAAATCTTCTTGTTCGTCTGCCTGGTCATACTCGGCAACTACCTCACACAATGGGTTATCGAAGGGCTTAATTTCGAAATCACTCCAGTCAACGAGCCTACTGTACATCGCATCATTGTTACCTCGATGATCGCGTACATCATATTGATGGCTATACCATTTGTTCCCGGTGCGGAAATTGGACTCGGAGTAATGATGATACTGGGACCAAAAATAGTCCCTCTTGTTTACTTGTGCACGCTGGTATCTTTATTTTTAAGTTTTACGGTTGGGAAATTTATTCCCGATAAAACTCTCATCAAATTTTTGCATGATCTCCATCTGCGAAAAGCCAGTCTATTATTGGCTGGACTCGAAGGTCTTGATTCCCGACAGCGATTTGATCTATTGATAGAGCGTTCTCCGAAGAAAATCGTTCCGTTCTTATTAAAACACCGTTACCTGGCTCTCCTCGTTATCATTAATACGCCCGGAAATATTGTGGTTGGGGGGGGTGGTGGGATAGCAATGTCTGCGGGAATAAGCCGGCTTTTTACGCCTCTGTTATTTCTACTCACTATCGCTATTGCCGTCTCTCCGATACCTTTGTTCCTGATCATATTTGGAGAGAATTTTGCCGACTGGGCAGTTTGATTCGTGTTAAACAATTGACCAATCAAAGGTCCGCTGTTGGCCGTTTGTCGCCCCTGAACTCTGCAATCTGAGTGTCAGCTATCGGGAAAGCAGCCCCCCAACACCCATCACAGCACCCAAGATCGGCCTAAAGCGCAAGTATTAGCGAGGACCGCTACGAATCAGAGAAAACTCCAAGCTTCTTCACACGGCTAAAGTCTGTCGCTCCCTGACGCTATATATCCGAAGACAGGTCGGGGTTTGCACGACTACTGCGCTAATACATTTAGCGTTACACCGGGCAAAGCGATCTCAGACCCTGTTTGAAAATCCGATACCGCGCCCCGCATAGCTTCTCGGGCAGTAACTTGTTCGCCCTGTGGGAGCGAATCGATCAAAGTTGCAATCGCACCAGCGACTTCCGTCAAGAACCGCCAATAACCCTCAAAATCAGGATAACGCCAGGTGATTGGTACATTCTCAATGATGTGTTCACTGAAACCCGTTTCAGCCAGTAAACTGCCTAAGCGCTCCCTATCCCCTAATGCAAGAATTCCTGGGGACCCGGGTACCGGTGCCTCCATGAAACCTCCTTCAATTAACGTTCTTGCCGGTAATGCTGCCCACGGATTCTCTTCAGGCCCTGCGAAAACCGAAAAACTTAGCCGTCCCCCCGTTTTCAACACGCGCCGCGTTTCCTTCAATGCCTTGCTCGGGTCACTCATCAACATGTATCCCCAGCGACACAGGACACCATCAACACTTTCATTCTCCAGATCCATGTTCTCAGCATCCATTACATAAAACTCGGCATTTGTTATACCAAGTTCGTCAGCTCGGCGTCGAGCACCATCAACCATTGCCGGGGAAAAATCAGTTGAAATCAAACGACCTTCATCTCCCACTAGTTCAGCGGCAACAAAACCGGTATCACCCACCCCAGCCGCTAACTCTAATAGAGTGTGTCCAGCGCTCGGCGAGAGCTTCTCGACCATCCAATCTGCAACCGGCTTTGACGTTTCCCACATATATTCACGGTTAACATCCCAACCCTGGGCCATCTTGTCCCACACATTTTTGCTTGCTCTGCGAAACTCATCATTATCCATCTCCGATCCCTCCGGCTTCGAGTACTTGTAGATCTCAGGCTAACACAAAAGAAACCGATACCTAAGTGTCCGTTCTTGGCCTATTCTGTTGAAAAACTCTTTTTCGACTGGTCGAGAAATATTCTTAGCCTCTGTGACGAATTTTAGGCAGTTTGATACGAGGGGATATACATAATAACCAAACTCTCGGCACAGAACTTCTCATTACCTCCTGGGCATGAATTGAATAACATCCTTAGATAAATTCGATTCCAGCGAAAAATTTGCCTTTATTGTATTTCGAGTTTTTCAACAGAATAGACCCAACTCAGACACTCACCTTGGTTTGAGATAGGGTCTGGAGGTTTCCTGAATAAGGTGATTTGGCTGCGCGACTCGCCTTCAAGGAATCTGCTCATTGCGGTAGTACCGTCAAGGTAATCGTTTGCATCGAAGATCAACAAATTACTGATAAGATTCAGTCCCACCTTAAGAAAAATGGTAGGTTACCGTTTCTCCCTGACGTTAAAGAAACTGGGCTACGCGGTGACTGATGGTGTGGACGAGCACGACCCCCTCTTGCTGATTTGGAGACATGGTGTGTTGGAATCTTGTCTTTCCCTGTCTGTTTTTTTTGTAAAATGCTCAAGCACATGCGATTCGCGATTCCTCGAGCCAGGAGCTCGTGCCAGGCAGGGACGATTTTAAAGATCGAATAGAGCAGCTGTTAAAACGCCAGGTCCGTCCAGGCCGACCAGGACGGCCCCGTATCGAGGAGCCGCATAGCATTTACTATGCGATTTAATATATAAGCAAATACGGTGTGCTGACCCCGGTTTCAAGAAAGTATGGAATCTACTGGAAACGTCCGAGTTTTATATGATCTGTATCAATTGTAAGACATCTTGTTGGTGTCATACTGTCAGATATCAAAGTATAGGGTTCGACAACGCGAATTATAGGATTTTGAGAAACCGCTGCAATGCCGAGAGATGTGCAGACCTGGCATTGCGAGATATGCTTTTGTTTGATTTTAAGTCGAGGAATATTGTTCAAAAATGATTTACTACTATGGTTCTAAAGGTGGCTTTGCACACCTCAAGCTCGAGAAGCGGTAGATTGTGGAAGTTTTCAAGGCTGATGTGGCGATTGTGGGCGCAGGTGGAACGGGGTTGCGAGCCGCGATCGCGGTTGCCGAAACCGATCCTTCCCTGAAAGTAGCACTGGTTTCGAAAGTCTATCCGATGCGTAGCCATACGGTCGCAGCAGAGGGTGGTGCTGCTGGCGTAGTGCGTGACGACGACAGCCTGGAATATCACTTCAACGACACGGTGAGCGGCGGCGACTGGCTATGCGACCAGAATGTAGTCGAGTATTTCGTCGACCATTGCGCCGAGAGTTTAATCCAGTTGGAACACTGGGGGTGCCCGTGGAGCCGTAAGCCGGACGGTCATATCAATGTGCGCGCTTTTGGAGGCATGAAGGTCGAGCGCACCTGGTTCGCCGCCGACACGAGCGGCTTCCATATGCTGCATACCCTGTTTCAGACCTCGATTAAGTATCCCTCGATCAAGCGCTTCGATGAATATTTCTGCGTCGACATCATTGTTGAAGATGGCCGCTGCCAGGGTTTACTGACGATAGAAGTTGCGACCGGCAAGTTCACCTTTATACAGGCAAAAGCAGTGATTCTCGGTACTGGTGGGGCCGGCAGGGTATTCCGCGAGAATACCAACGGCGGCATTGTCACCGGCGATGGCATGGCGATGGCTTATCGACACGGTGCGCCACTTCGCGATATGGAGTTCATGCAGTATCACCCGACCTGCATGCCCGGGACCGGACTGCTATTTACCGAAGCCTGTCGCGGCGAGGGAGGATTCCTGCTCAATAAAGATGGCTATCGGTTTTTGCAAGATTACGGACTGGGGCCAGCTGAGGAAAAATCGCGTAACAAGTTCATGGAGCTGGGCCCGCGCGATCGCCTCAGTCAGGCGATCTGGCACGAAGAAAGGAAGGGCCGGACTATCAGCACACCACATGGAGAAGCGGTCCATCTCGACCTACGACATCTCGGCGAGAAAAAGTTGCACGAGCGGCTGCCGCTAATTTGCGAGATGGCCGTAGAATATATGGGCATAGATCCAGCGCATGAATGCATACCGGTTCGGCCCGGTATCCACTACACCATGGGTGGCATCTATGCCAACCTCAAGACCGAAACACCCCTGCCCGGCTTGTACGCCGCAGGCGAGTGTGCAAGCAACGGCATCCATGGCGCTAACCGCCTCGGTTCTAATTCGCTGGTCGACATCATCGTGTTTGGAAAGTTGGCGGGGATCGAGGCTGCGCTATTCGCCAAATCAGTGCAGAACACCAATCCAGCGTTGCTGGAGAAGCAGGCCAGGGTTGCGGAAGACCGAGCGCTCGCTCTGGTTACCAGGACCGGTGGCAAGGAAAAGCACTCCGTGCTGCGCAGAGAAATGGGTAAGAGTATGGAAAATGGCTGCGGCATTTACCGCACCGGCCCTGAAATGCAGGCGAACTGCGAGAAGATCGCCGAACTCAGGGAGCGTTACAAGAACCTGAACATAGAGGACAAGTCGAGTGTCTGGAATAGCGACTGGCTGGGTGCCCTGGAGGTCGGTTACCTGCTGGACGTCGCTGAGGCAATCTCCTACTCGGCGCTGAACCGCAAGGAATCGCGCGGGGCTCACCAACGGCTTGACGGCTATGAGCAGCGCGACGATGTCAACTACCTTAAGCATACGCTCGCCTATTACACCGGCGACGGTCCGCCACGCATTGAATACCAGGACGTGATCATCACCAAGTCCAAACCCGGGACGCGCGCCTACGGGGCTGCGGGTGTCGCGGCGGATGAGGATAGGATAAAGGAATCGGACAATGGCTGATGGCACAAATACAATCGAAATGGAAGTCCTGCGCTATCGTCCCGAGCAGGACAAAGAACCCTTTTATCAGAACTATTCCGTTACCTTTGACGATGACTGGTCGGTGCTGCAGGGATTGCAGTACATCAAGGACGATCTGGACAGCTCGCTGAGTTTTAGATGGTCATGTCGGATGGCAATCTGTGGCAGTTGCGGCATGATGATAAACGGTGTGCCCAAGCTGGGCTGCAGGACGTTCCTGCGCAATTACTATCCGAACAAGCTGCGTGTGGGGGCGCTTGAGCACTTCCCGATTGAACGCGACCTTGTGGTGGTGGTCGACGACTTCTTCAGCAAGCTCGAGAACATCAAGCCCTACCTCATTCCGAAAGAACCGCGCAAGCTCGAACAGGGCGAATACCTGCAGACGCCGGAGCAGCTGGAGAAATTTAGACAGTTCAGCAGCTGCATCAACTGCATGCTCTGTTACGCGGCTTGTCCACAGTATGGGCTGGATTCAAAATTCACCGGCCCGGGGATACTAGCGCTGATGCATCGTTACAACTCGGATTCGAGGGATGGTGGACGAGACGAGCGCATGGAACTGGGGCACTCGGAGCAGGGTTTCTGGGGCTGCACCGCGGTGGCCTACTGTTCCGAAGTCTGTCCGAAGGAAGTCGACCCGGCCAATGCGATAAATCAAAATAAGATGGGAAGTGCGATCGACTATTTTCTAAGATTCATCGCCCCACGAGGAACGGCAAAATGAACGCACCAATGGATAAACGGCGTCCCTACATCCGGTCGATGGATAGCTGGTGGAAGAGAGACCCGTATTTTATTCGCTATTTAGCGATGGAAGCGACCTCGGTTCTGGTTGCCGTGTATGCACTGATACTGCTAATCGGATTGTTTCGCCTAAGTCAGGGTGAGCTGGCCTACAACGGCTGGCTGGAGGCATTGATGAGCCCGTTGTCTATCGGTTTTCACGTGTTAATACTGTTGGTATTTATCTACCACACGTGGAGCTGGTTCAAGGTCATGCCCAAAACCCTGCCCACGCTCTATCTGGGTGGCGCGAAAGTACCCCAGTCAGCAATTACCTGGACGGGCGTGGTGATGGCGGTAGTGTTGAACCTGCTCGTTCTGTTCATTCTTTCCGGTGTGAAGCCATGAAACGCTCCAACGATCCAGTTTTCTGGTCGCTATTTGGGGCGGGCGGTATGCTCTCAGCGTTGATCGGTGCGGCACTCGTTTTCGTCAGCGGCATCGGAGTCCCACTCGCACTCCTGGTATCTCAGGACCTGATGCGCTACGAACGTATGCTTAGTTTTGCACAACACTGGCTCGGTAAGGTTATTGTGTTCGCCGTTATCGTGTTGTTCCTGTGGCACGCGGCGCTGCGTATTTTCCACATGCTGCACGACTTTGGCATCCATGCGGGTACGGGCGCGAAGCTGATCTGCTTCGGGCTGCCATTACTGTGCACAATTGCCGCTGCCTTCTGGTTACTGATCCTGGGTTTCTGACCAGGGTTATTGATTATTGGCGGCGCCCATACAACCGACGGACAATTCGTTGCTATAAAACGAGGTTGCCGGGGGTCCGTTATTAGCCGAAATATGAAGTTCCTGTTTCGCGAACGGGCGTCCGCTTATGGCCAAACCATACAACGGACTCTAAGATTCGATTAACTAAACAGCTAAGAGAATATTGCTCTCTGATTCTGCATTATCACTGATAAATTCATCCTATTTACGACCCCGGCAATAAACCTATTTACTTTGTCGGTAAGTGTTACCGGGCGTATACTCATTTATTCAATCGAACCGGCGTCCAATGAGGACTGGTATATGGCGGGAATACTCATCATTGGAACTCCGGTTACACACCCAGTAACTTGATAGAGGAGAATGTTATGTCAATGCGTGATCAGTTTGACAAGCTCAACAATGCATACGCTGGCGCCACCGAGGCAGGAGATGCGGAGGCTTTATCCCGTTTGTTCACCGAGGATGCGATACTCCTGACACCTGGAAATCCCCCAGCCAGTGGACGACAAGCCATTCAGGAAAGCCACGAAAGGGAACTGGAAGAAACGGAAGGGGGCTACAATTTGATCATCAAAGTTCAAGACTTCCAGGAGCAGGGAGATACTGCATACGCAGTGGGCACCTGGGAAACTGAAGATGAAAGCGGTAAATGGTTGGATGTGCTTCAGCGCCAAAGCGATGATTCATTGCTGTTCCGCAGAGTGTGCTGGAACGAGAGCTAAAACGAGCTTCACGCTGTCCCGGTGAGTCCAGCCATCGGCTCGATTCTCAGTTTAATCCCTCATAACACTCCGGCAGAGAGATTTAACGCATGTGTTGCGTTGACCGGTTGAACCCACCGCCGAATCCAGCCCCACCAGTTGGATTTGTGAACGGCAGCTTTAGGGAAATTGCCTGGTTAAGAGGTGTGAGTTTTTAAATATTTGAGTTTTGCCACCAACTGTAGACAGCGATTTCCCCAAAGCAGTCACTCATATTGGATAGATGAACGGCTCTTCTCGACCCCGAGCAGCCATTTGGAGCTTACCGATTTAATCCATTTGGGTGATGCGTCACGATTTACACTTTGTTAGTATCGGATGTGGGGTAATAGGAAAAAATATTCCCCGAAACAGGGGGATACCTGAAATGTTGTATCAGCGTTCGTTCAATTGCTTTTCTTAGTAGATTTTGCTATGAAAAGAAGGCCCTATAAAAACCAGACCGGTTTTGCATTGCTCTTTTTTGTGCTAGCAATCATGGGCGCGGGTGGTTTGCTACTGGTCGGATTCTCCGAGGGTATTCTGGACGCGGTTGAGTCAAAAAAGTTTGAACACAACAAACGTGTCCTGGAAGAGGCCAAGCAGGCTTTACTGCAGTCTGCTTATAATTACCCGGTTACTAACGGTAAAGGCCCCGGGAGGCTCCCCTGCGCAGATAC
>JBGUEB010000148.1:0-8512 GCA_041821565.1 Gammaproteobacteria bacterium
GCGACGCTAATGGCTATTACAACGGTACGCCTGGCATAACTCTATGTACAGGAGGGAGCAGTCCCTCCTGTACATACTTAGTTAAGCCTCGGCGGTTACCGGGTCAATCACATTTTTTACCTGGCAGACTTTTGTAGCCGGGAAACCGCTTTCGGCTGCGTGTTCCTGAATCAGCTCTTCTGAATCCGCCAGGTAAACACAGAATATTTTGTCGGCGGTTACATAAGAATGTTCCCATTGAATATTCTTCGAAGCCATTTTCATCGCGGCTAGCACCGAATTTGACTTCTGCGAGGCACCTCGTAGCGCATCACGATCTGCTGAACCGATCTCCGGGATATCTCTTTCTATAACGAATCTAGGCATAATCTTCTCCTCATTATTGATAGTTTATGATATGCACTTCATGGCTTCTACGGCGATGATTTTATCTGAAGCCACCGAATCATAACATGTTCTACATGCCCGTAATTTGTGGGCAAAAACCCTGGTTAAACTGAAGCAAGTTTGAGGAACTCAACCGCTAACCAATCCGCACCACCACGCTGCCACCAAATCCGCCCTCTTCTATCAATTCGTGCGAACGAACCATTTCGTCAAAATCGAGCACATGGGCGATGCGATGTTGCAATTCATCATTCGCCAATTTGCGGTTGATATCTGCTATTGCCGCCTGCTTGGCCGCTTCGGGGATTGCGTAGACGATGACTATGTGCAGGGTTAAATCCAGGTACATCATCTGCAGGAACGGCAATTGCGGTTGTTTGACCTGGGTCGATGAATAGGTTGCTATGCTGCCGCCAGTGCGGATTAGTTTGAGCACCTCGGGTAGATTGGCACCAAACTCGACATCTACGACATGATCGACCTTGTCGCCGCCTGTCGCGGACAGCAACGAATCACCCCAGTTCGCCTCACGGTGGTTGATGACAATATCCGCACCGACGCTTTCACAGGTTGCACGGTCTGCATCATTACTGGCCGTAGCTATGACTCTTGCTCCAGCCTGTTTCGCCCACTGAATCGCATAGTAGCCAACCCGACCGGCACCGCCGGTAATCAAAACGGTTTGCGCTTCGACCGGACCATCCACAAAAACGCAGCGATGTGAGGTCATTACCGGGATACCCAGGCAGGCACCGGTTTCAAATGGGGTATTGTCTGGCAAGGTCGCCGCTCTCGACGCATCAATCGCCAGATATTCGGCAGCACTGCCAAATCGGCGCGCAAATTGTGCCTGGTAAACCCAGACGCGTTCACCGATGCGTTGAGAAGACACGCCCTCGCCTACCGACTCGATAACCCCGGCACCATCACTATGCGGAATCACCAGGCCCTCATCGAGCAGGTTCGGAAATGCGCCTGCCCGTTTTTTAACATCGGACGGGTTTACCCCGGTGGTATGCATACGCACCAGGACTTCGCCGCTTGCAGGCTGTGGTTTGGGTTGCTCGCCCAGGATTAACACATCACTGGCTGCGCCAAATGATTCGAACCAGCAGGCATGCATCGATTCAGTTTTACTCATGATGAACCACTCCTCTTATGTAGTCTGAAACCTGTGTTGAACGGTTGGTCTTCACGTCCGGGTCTTTAGTCTATCTGAATGGACAGGCTTTCGGTATTTCCATCAACGCTGAGCGCCTGCCCCGAAATACTGGCACCAGCGTCACTGCACAGAAAAGTCGCCATGTTGGCTACATCCTGGGCACTGATAAACTTACGTAGTGAACTTTGTTGCTTATACATCTGACGAATTTCTTCAGGTTTCAAACCGCGTTCAGCCGCATCGCGTTCGATTACGGCATCGATTCTCGGCCCTTCGACACTGCCGGGACAAATCGCATTCACGCGAATATTAAAAGGCCCTAGTTCCATCGCCCATGTTTTGCTGAGCCCAACAATAGCCCACTTCGAGGCGACATAAGGTGACCGCAACGGGCAGCCCAGTATACCTGCACTGGACGACATGTTGACGATTGAACCCTTGCCGGCGCGTTTCAACAGGGGCACGGCTCGCCGGGTGACGTAGAAAGCGCCTGAAATATCAATATCCAGGGTTTTCTGCCACGCCTCTATTTCAATGTCCTCGACGGCCGCAGCCGGACCAGCAATACCGGCGTTATTGATCAGAATATCGAGTCGACCATAGTTCGATTCAACCGTATCCAGCAGAGCATCGACCTGACATGGGTCAGAAACATCGCAAAGGCTGGTGCCCATTTCCGGGTTTGCATCCCGGCACTCATCGAGCATTTGTTTCGAGACATCGCAAATATGCACGCTCGCACCCAGGGCACCAAAGGATTCGGCAATAGCCCGACCGATTCCCGACCCGCCTCCGGTTACCAGGACTACATGATTTTGCAGGAACTGTGATTGATTAGCATGCATGTTTAATGATGGTCTATAAATTTCCCTGCAATGTAAACCAATATCGTGGTGCTAAGCAAAGACTATATTGATTGGACCAAATATGATTTTTCCGACGTAGAATTTCGTAGATACCGTTATAATAACCCCACTCAAGCACCCGCCATTACCATGAATAAAGACCTGGCCCAACTACATCCCTATCCATTTGAAAAGTTGTCTGTACTCAAGCAGGGACTGACGCCACCGGCGAATCTGGATCACATTGCCTTATCTATCGGCGAACCCCGGCATCCATCTCCCCATTTTGTGATTGAAAGCCTGATTGCCCATTTACACCAGTTGTCTAGCTATCCGAGCACCAAAGGCGTGCTGGATCTGCGTGAAGCGATTTCGAAATGGTTATGCCGACGCTTTCAGCTAGCCGATGCCGAGATGAATCCCGAACACAACATACTGCCGGTCAATGGTACCCGCGAGGCACTATTTGCGATCGCCCAGTGTGTCGTCGATCGTAGCGCCGCGGCCCCGCTGGTGATGATGCCAAACCCGTTTTACCAGATATATGAAGGCGCTGCCTTGCTTGCGGGTGCACAACCGCATTATATGAATTGCATCGAAGCAAACAACTACCTGCCCGATCTCGACGCAATTGATAATAAACAATGGTCGCGCTGCGAATTGCTATATATCTGTTCCCCAGGCAATCCAACCGGGGTGGTTATGTCCGAGGTTTATTTGCAGCGATTGATAGCCCTGGCACAGCAGCATGATTTTGTCATAGCCAGTGATGAATGTTATTCCGAGATTTATTTCGACGAAGACCGACCCCCACCAGGGCTGCTCGGTGCCGCCTCGGCCATGGGCCTGGATGATTTTCACAACTGCCTGGTTTTTCATAGCCTGTCGAAACGTTCCAACCTTCCCGGTCTGCGATCCGGATTTGTTGCCGGGGATGCTGGACTGCTGAAGAAGTTCCTCCACTATCGAACCTACCAGGGCTGTTCGATGTCACCAGCTACGCAAACCGCGAGCGTTGCCGCCTGGAACGACGAGGCCCATGTGATCGAGAATCGTCGGCTTTATCGACAAAAATTTGATCAGGTTCTATCAATACTTTCTGATACACTTGCGCCACAAAAACCACAGGCTGGATTTTACCTGTGGCCGACAACACCGATCGCCGATACCGACTTTACCCAGCGATTATTCGCCGAACAAAATGTCACAGTATTGCCAGGCCGTTATCTTTCGCGCGGCTCGGGCGAAAATAATCCGGGCATTAACAAAGTTCGTATGGCCCTGGTTGCACCACTCGATGAATGCTGCGATGCGGCGCATCGAATTAATAACCTGATATCGACTCTTTAGGAGAAACCTATGCTAGAGCTTCAGCAAGTAATCGAAGCTGCATTCGAAAATCGCGCTGACATTACCCCTGCCAATGTCGATCCGGCGGTGAAAAACGCGGTACTCGAAGCTATTGAATTAATCGACTCGGGCACGGTCCGTGTTGCCGAACCTACCGATCATGGCTGGCAGGTTAACGAGTGGTTGAAAAAAGCAGTATTGCTGTCATTTCGGATTCGCGACAACCAGATCATGGCTGGCGGTTCGACGCAGTATTACGACAAGATTGACTCCAAGTTTGCCACTAGTAGCGCCGCACAAATGGCAAGCAGTGGTGTACGCGTGGTACCTCCGGCCGTGGCGCGCAAGGGAACCTATATCGCTCCCGGCGTGGTGATGATGCCATCCTTTGTCAATATCGGTGCCTATGTCGATAGTGGCACCATGGTTGATACCTGGGCGACTGTCGGCTCCTGTGCGCAAATTGGCAAAAATGTCCATCTTTCCGGCGGTGTCGGTATTGGTGGCGTACTCGAACCACTGCAGGCTTCTCCAACTATTATTGAAGACAACTGTTTTATCGGTGCTCGCTCCGAGGTAGTCGAAGGCGTGATCGTCGAGAGAAACTCGGTCATCTCGATGGGTGTCTACATCGGCCAAAGTACGCGGATATACAACCGCGAAACTGACGAGATAAGCTATGGCCGTATCCCCGCTGGTTCTGTCGTGGTGTCTGGAAATCTGCCTTCCGACAATGGTAAATACAGCCTCTACTGTGCGGTAATCGTCAAGCAAGTCGATGATAAGACCCGTTCCAAAGTGGGTATCAACGATTTGCTGCGCAACATTTGATATCAGGTTTCAGAGATATGGCCGAAGTGACTACTCTTTACGGTATCGCCAACTGCGATACGATCAAGAAAGCAAGGGCCTGGCTGGCTAATCGAGAGATCGAGTTCCAGTTCCACGACTATCGTAAACAGGGTCTGGATATCGAACTATTAAATGCCTGGGTTGACGAGCTGGGATGGGAAGCCCTGGTCAACCGGCGTGGTACCACCTGGCGACAGCTTGCAGCGGAAGTACGGGATTCGCTCGACACTAAATCGGCGATCGAGATAATGCTGGACAAGCCTGCTATCATCAAACGACCATTACTGGTAAAGAATGGCCAGTCCTATCTTGGCTTCAGTGATGAACAGTATTCAAGTATATTTTAGCCCTCATGGAATCCGAAACACTCAAGTTACTCACCACACTGATTTCGAAGCCATCGATCACCCCGGACGATGCCGGTTGCCAGCAGCTATTGATTGAACACCTGTCAGCGATCGGATTCGAATGCGAGACTATGGTCTTCGATGATGTCACCAATTTATGGGCAAGGCGCGGTCAATCCTCGCCGCTGCTAGCCTTCATCGGACACACCGATGTCGTGCCAACCGGGCCACTGAACGAATGGCATAGTGATCCTTTCAAACCCGAGATTCGTGACGGACTTTTATATGGTCGTGGTGCGGCCGATATGAAATCGGGCATCGCCGCGATGGTCACTGCCTGTGAGCGATTCGTTAAATCCAATGCGGATCACAAGGGTTCAATTGCCCTGTTAATTACCAGCGACGAGGAAGGTCCATCAATCAACGGTACCGTCAAGGTCGTCGAGGCGCTAGAAGCGCGTGGCGAGAAAATAGACTGGGCACTGGTCGGTGAACCTTCGAGTAGCATTGAGCTCGGCGATGTTGTCAAAAACGGCCGGCGAGGCTCGATAAATGCGACTCTGACCGTGCACGGTGTGCAGGGGCATGTCGCCTACCCACAGCTTGCCGATAACCCTGTCCACCGGGTCATGCCGGCGTTGAATCAGCTCACTAGTCTCAACTGGGACAATGGTAACGAATTCTTCCCGGCTACCAGTTTCCAGATATCCAATATGAACTCGGGGACTGGCGTTGCCAACGTCATTCCAGGCCATGTCGAAATTGAGTTTAATTTACGCTATTCCACCGAACTCGATGACCAGCAAATAATCAATACCACCGAGACAATACTGGAACAGCACGAGCTTGATTACAACATCGAATGGAAGATCTCCGGATATCCATTTCTGACCGCCGAGGGCGAACTGGTCGAGGCGGCACAGCAGTCAATCAAGCAGGTAACCGGTATAGATACCGAATTATCTACCGCCGGTGGAACTTCCGATGGCCGTTTCATAGCACCGACGGGTGCACAGGTGCTGGAGCTGGGCCCGGTGAATGAATCTATCCACAAAATCAACGAACACGTCAGGGTATCCGATCTCGACAAACTATCGGCAATCTACCAGGGAATTCTGGAAAGATTACTCAGCTAATGCCGCTATCGCCCATCATTGGGCGTTTTGCCCCTACACCCTCCGGGCCATTACATTTTGGTTCTCTGGTCACCGCGTTAGCCAGTTACTGTCATGCCAAATCGCAGCAGGGGCAATGGTTAATTCGCATCGAAGATGTCGATACACCGCGAGTGGTCGAAGGCTCGGTCGACCAGATTCTCGCCGATCTCGAATTTTTCGGTTTTGAATGGGATGGCGAGATCCTCTACCAGAGCCACCAGTTCGACCGTTACCAGGCAGGCCTCGAGCAATTACTGGACAAGGGCCTCGCTTACGCCTGCGAGTGCAGTCGGCGGACCCTGCGCGAGGCAAATGTCAGATCCGGTCCACTCGGAATGATATATCCCGGAACCTGTCGCAACAAACAACTCGGTCAGGCAGGCCATTCTGTTCGCATCAATACCGAAACATCCGGTATCCTGGGTTACCGAGACCAGCTATATGGCGAAGTCGCGATCGACATTGCGCAAAAATCTGGCGATTTCGTCGTTCGACGAGCAGACGCAATCTTTGCCTATCACCTCGCGGTTGTACTCGACGATGAGCTGCAGCATATGAACCAGATCGTACGCGGTGCAGACCTGCTTGAAGCTACTTGCCTGCACCTCTTCTTGTATCGATTATTTGGTTTCACTGCACCCGAATACCTGCATGTACCACTGGTTCGAAATAACAAGGGTGACAAGCTGAGCAAGCAGACCGGGGCGACCGCGCTCGATAAAAATAAGGCTTCGGCTTTACTGATATCGGCATTACAGGTCCTCGGGCAGGCAACTGAGGCAGGCATGCAGCAGGCAAACACTGCAGAGATCGTCAGGCAAGCTGTCGAGTCGTGGGATTACCATCGCATACCAGTACCTGAAGGCGATATTTACTAATTCGAACATTTCAATACGCGAATAACTGTACAGCGATGAACTATAATTAAGGAGTCTCTGATTAATTCTGAGTCATTCAGATGTGAAGTTAAAACCGGAACGCCGGACCGCCGCAAATCAAGGCGCCAATTGAAGCTAAGACCCAAAGCATTCGCCTCGCTCATGGGGCCAGCTTTAGCCAGTCTATTAGCAAGATTGGCAACGAAGAGTTGGCGCGGTCCGACGTCTCGGGTTTTAACGAACAGATGTTGATTCATGAATTGATCAGAGGCTCCTTAAGCTAACTACAGGCCTGAACTTTTAAAGGAATACACCATGAAACCTCGTATATCGATAACCTCGCTTAGCCTTCTGCTTGTATTATTCTCGCAGGCGTTATTCGCAGACTCGCCTGTCTGGAAAATCGAAAAGAATGGGCAACAACTTTTTATTGGTGGCACTATTCACGTTTTGGCTGCCTCCGACTATCCCCTGCCCGCAACTTTCGACCAGGCTTATCGGCAATCGGCAATACTGGTACTTGAAACCGATATGCAAAAACTTCAGAGTCCGGAATTTCAGCAGACCATGCTGCGCGAACTGAGTTATACCGATGGCCAAAATCTGCAAAAGGTGTTGAATCGGAGTACCTATCAAGATCTGGAACAGTATTTTAGCGCACGCGGCATCCCAATGGCGGCCATCGTCAATTTTAAACCCGGGATGGTGGTAACCATGATGACAATGGTAGAACTTCAACGGCTTGGCATTGACGGTATCGGTGTCGATGCCTACTACAGCGCCAGGGCAATCGAAGATAGTAAAAAACTGGGGGAACTGGAACCAGTTGAAACGCAAATCGCCTTCCTCGCTAATATGGGTGCAGGACAGGAAAACGAAATGCTGAGTTTTAGTCTGAGCGACGTCGAACAACTCCCCGCTATGATGAAATCAATGAAGGATGCCTGGCGCCGTGGGGACGTTAAGAAACTTGAGAAAATCGGGATCAGCGAATTGCAAAATGACTTCCCGGAAATATACAAAGCACTCCTGGTCGACCGCAACAACGCCTGGATACCACAGATCGAAGCCATGGCCAGGACAAAAGAAATCGAACTTATTCTCGTCGGTGCATTACATCTGGCCGGCGAAGATGGATTACTGGCACAACTGAAGGCACGTGGTTACAAGATCAAAATGATGTGACCGCCTGGCCAGGAATGTTGAAGCTGTTTAAAATCAAACGCCAGCCCTGAACTGTTCAGTTCCATGCTAATTATATCCAGACAGCTAGTCGTTCCAGATGCCGAAATTGATATTCAGGCCATCCGAGCGCAGGGCGCCGGCGGGCAAAATGTCAATAAGGTTTCGACCGCGATTCATTTAAGGTTTGATATCAAGGCCTCATCATTACCTGATGCTTACAAGGAAAAACTGCTCGATCTGCACGATCACCGAATTTCAAAAGACGGTATCATTGTCATCAAGGCACAGCGATTTCGCAGCCAGGACAAGAACCGGGAAGACGCACTAAGCCGCCTGCAGACATTGATTA
>JBGUEB010000149.1:0-8435 GCA_041821565.1 Gammaproteobacteria bacterium
GTTCGATAACGAACAGGGTAATACCAAATTCCGTATTGGCGCGTCTCAGCCGATCGATCAGGCCATTGATCAGGGTCGGGTTGATCCCCGCGGTTGGCTCGTCGAGTAAAAGGCAGGTAGGCTCATTCATCAGCGCCATCGCAAATTCGAGCAACTTTTGCTGACCAAAAGATAGGTCGCCGCTTTTCAGCATTCTTTTTTCGTAAAGCCCTACGAACTCGAGCAGGTGATCGGCTCTTTCGTAATCTTCCCTGGTATAAGTTTTCAGGGCATCCCAGATGCTCATCTTACGGTGTGGCAGCGATATCAACATATTCTCGACACCGTTCATCGCACCGTAGATACGAGTTTGCTGGAAGGTGCGCAACAATCCACGCCTCGCGATTTTCTGTACAGGAAAAGTCGATATCTCCTCGCCTTCAAACTGGATCGATCCCGCATCAATCGGGTGATAACCGACGATAGAATTAAACAGCGTTGTCTTGCCCGAACCGTTCGGCCCGATCAATCCGGTTATAGTCCCGGGTTCGACGGTCAAGGATACCGCCTGATTTGCAACTACGCCGCCAAAGGATTTAGACACATTTTGAACATCTATGATTGCGGTCATTTTGTTTCTCGCGCAATTTTTTCTTCGACACGAATACCAAACCATTCCGGGCGTTTATGCATTAACCAGCCCATTACGCCATCTTGAAAATAAACCACGGTAACGACGATCAACGCTCCGAGTACAACCCATTGCCAGCCCAGAAAATAATTCCAGGTAACCTCCTTGAACACATGGAATAAGATCGCTCCGACGACAGGGCCCCAGAGGGTGCCCTTACCGCCGAGCAATACGCAAACCACCATAAAAATACCCAGGTTGATAGTCTGGTAGGCGGATTCCAGGGGTTCGAAGTGAATCAATTGAAACGCGGAAATACCACCGGCCATGCCCACAAAAAAAGCGGCCATCGCCCAGGTGATAAGTTTATAACGCAGGGTATGTATACCCATTGCATCGGCCTTTTCCTCGTCGTCGCGAATCGCATTAATAGCAGCGCCAAATCGTGTACCGTAAAGCCACTTGACGAAAATAAACGCGCTAATGCCAACGGCAGCAAACAAAAAATAAAAGAAAATCTTGCCGGTATCGAGATCGCCCGGGTAAACCGGTAAGGCGATGCCCTGTCCGCCACCAACCCAGTCCCAGTTGGACACCAGTTCACCGGCGGCGATCGCAACCCCGAGCGTACCTATGGCAAAATACGGTCCTCGCAAACCAAAGGTCAACGAACCGATTACAACTGCACAGATCGAGCAGAATATTCCGGCACCCAGGACCCCGAGCGCCATGCCACCAAAATATTCTGCATCGGTAAACTCATAAATACCCCCGCCCGCGGCATTGGTGTAATCACCCACATCGTAAACCAGGCCAATTGCAACCACCGCGGCGACATACATACCGGTGCCATAAAAGAATATATTGCCAAGCGAGTTATAACCCATCTGGCCCCCGGTCATATCCCAGGTTATAGAGACGATAATCATTAGCCATAGAGTTGCAAGCTGGGTACCAAAGTTGGGAAAAACAAAAGGCGCAACAAAACTGAATCCCAGAATCAGTGCATAGAGAATTAATTTATTCCTGGCCATCCTATTTCAATACCTGGCGCTGGCGTCGCTGTTGAATCAGACGAATTAATAATACGATGAGCAGTAGTAACACCGCAATTGCCTGCTGGTAGCCGATACCAAAGATATGGGAACCATATTGCTCCAAAGCGCCTATACCCAGTCCCGCGGCGATAACGCCCGGTAAATTGCCGAGCCCGGCCGCAGTGACTATGACAAATGCGCGGATCGAATAGGAGATACCGTAAAATGGTTGAATCAACCAGACCATAACGATGATTGCACCGGCTGCGCCACAAATGGCAGAATTCAACGAAAAGGTGAAGGCGTATACCTTCTCAGTATCTATTCCCATCACACGAGCGGCGCGAGCATCCTGGGCGGTTGCTCGAATCGCCTGCCCCATGCGGCTTGATTTCATGAATATAATAACAGCCGCTGCCAGGGCCGCCGACATCAATACACCGATTAACTTGGCTATCGGTATATTAATTAAACCGTCGGCAAAATAAAGCGTGTCGTAACCGAGGTCGACGCTTTGCGTATCGGAACCAAACATCAGGTTGAGAATTTGCGCCATCATGATCGCCAGTCCGAAGGTGGCCAGTAGCGAGGTAAACAGATCACGCTCAATCACGCGCGAGATGACGAGTTTATAAATTACCCAGCCAACACCCCACATGACGATAAAGGCAACCGGAACCCCGAGCAAAGCCGGAAATCCCTGCTCCACTAACCACCAGGACACGTATCCGCCGGAGATGACGAAATCGCCCTGGGCCAGATTCTTGACGTTCATTACGCCCCATACCAGTGCGAGGCCGTAGGCTACCAGGACAAACAACGCACCGATCATCACTCCATCAATAATAATTTTCAGATTGACGATCGGGAACTCAAACAGCAGGGAGATGTTGCCTAGAATTTGATCCATAAAGAGTTTTAATAAATTTGAAAAAGCTTAATAAACATTTAATACCTCGCTTTACATCTGTAACTAAAAATAATGGGTGCACAATGGCACCCATTATTTGTTTTAGACATAGGTAATGCTTATCAGCCTTTGGCCTTGCGACGTCGAAATACAAAAAACAATATTATTACTACCACAAGTACCAATGCGATGATTATGTAGGTATTTTGCTGCGAAACCTCCGCCAGGACCTCACCACCACGGGGCCAGTTCAATTTGTGCGAAGCGAAAGCCAAGGGTGCCACTACGTTATATTTACCGTCCTGAATCTGGCGTAATACCATGGGCTTGGCAATATTGTTTCCGGCAGCCGAGAACTTGATGCCTCCATAGAAAGTCTGCATGTCAGTAGCCGAGAGTGCATCACGCACCTTTTCCTTGTCGAGGGAATTGGCTCTTTCAAAGGCATCCTTATATACATAAACGGCAGCCGTTGCCTGAGCGGTCTGGTAAGGCACCTTCTTGGTTTTATACTCAGGATAGGCAGCTTTGAAGCCCATTTCGTATTCTGCAGCAGTGCCAAACAAAGGATCCTTGTAAGACAGGGTTTCAGACCACTGGGTCGAACACAAAAAATCATTAGCCGCATCACCAAATTTACCGGTAACATCAGCCGCTTCACAGTGGGTAATCGCAATCATCGGCACCTTGATATTCTGTTCACCGATTTGACGCACTGCCGTTGCCGCTCCCTTGGAATGACCACTGACTATCAGTAAATCCGGCTTCAGTAATTTTACCTTGGTCAGAATCGCGCTCATATCCGACAGGTCGCGCGGTAATTTCTCGTCGATTACTACTTTCATGCCGAGTCTGGCCGCGTCCTCAGACACACCAGCCCGAATGTCCAGCGAGAAAGGATCGTTCTCAACCGCGATGGCTACCGTAACCGAAGATACAGGTTTGCCACTAGCTTCGGCTTTTTCTGCCGCCAGAGTAACCGCCGAAGCGAGATATTGCTCAGAAGTCGACAATACCGCAAACAGGTACTTGTAGCCTTTGTTGAATAGCGAGCGAGATGCGCCTTCAGCTTCAACCATGGGAATCTTGTACTTTTCTGTGACCGGTGCGATTGCCTTGGTCATTCCCGAGGAATAAGGCCCCAACATAAACTGCACCTTGTCCTGGCTGATCAGACGCTCTGCGAGTGTCGCGCCACGATCTCCCTTGGACTCATCATCGTAGTAAATGACCTTGAAATTGTAGCACTTGCCGTCGACCTTAACGCCGCCATTTTCCTTGATTTTGGAAATTGCATATTCGTATCCTTTTTGGGCATGGACTCCATTGGTCGCATATTTTCCGGTTAGCGAGATCGCCGAGCCGATAACGATTTCGCCACAACTAGCCGCGAGACCAGCCTGCGAAAACAACATCGCTATCGCCGTAACAAACCCGCTTAGCATTGTTATTTTTTTCATGTCTTTATTTCTCTCCAGTTGAGTGATGTAACTCTACGATTGAGTGATCGAAACAATCGACGCAATCGTTACATTCTTTATTATGTTATCCCTGACCGCTTATTTTAATCACGGTTCTAATAGATTCCTTCATGAGCGCCACAGTATGCATTAAAATTTAACAGGGCACCAGTTTCAAAAGTCACATCACGCGGCTTAAATCAATTCGTCCTTGCGATCGTCAGTTTCTCCGAAACGGCTTAAAGCGGGCGCCTTGAGACCATCATAGAGCTTTTCCAGGTTTGCATTAATCAGTTTACCGTGTTGCTCGAACAGGCTATTGCCCTCGAGATCGCTCTCAACCAGAAAGGGACCGAAATTTTCAACTTCGAATAACCACATTGCCTGGGCGTTGCCCAGTTCTTCGACCCAGTACACCGCTTTAACCCCCTTGATGCCACGACCCAGTAAAGCGCCGGTACCGTAACCCACGGTCGTCAAATATATCGCTCCAGCCGGCACAAACAGTTCGCGATAATCCTTTTCCGACATGCCGCCTTTACCGATAATCAGTTTGGCACCGGTCAAACTTAACCAATCACCCATCCATTTCGAGAAACGGAAACTTGCGGTCGCGGTCACCCCGCCGACATTATAGGTACCATCATCTTCAATCGCAGCTGCGGGTGAACAATGAAAATTAGCATTGCTGCTTGATACCAGGTCAGCCGGCAATGGTTCACCTTCTTCGAGGATTTTTTTGTAGACCCCTTCGCGCGCGGTATAAATCAATCCGTCGAGGTAAACCACGGTGCCAATTTCGAGACCCTGCAGATCCTCCGACCTGACCGGAACCTTTAGACGGACCGGGTTGTTTCCTGTTTCTTCACTGGCCATTCGACTGTTTCTCTTCTCATGTAAGGGGTAAACCATTGTGGGTCACCGCGAAATTCTGATTTGCCATCGGCATGAATGCGTACCGTCGCTCGTCTTGATGACAGGCAAAAGGTATGAACGCTCATCGGCATACCACCGGTATGCGTATAGCCCACTTCGATATGGCAATCGGCCACCATCGAGGTGCCGACAAAACCCATCGCGCCCATGCCGATGCTATTACCCAGTTTTTTAAGCTCCAGTTCAAGTTCGGCAACCTTCGGGTCGGGATTTCGATCACCGACCACTCGCAGGCAGGCGGCCTGCTTGCCCAGTACCATCGTCGTATCTTTCGAGCCGCCGAGACCGACGCCGACTATCGCCGGCTGGCAGGCGAGTCCGCGCTTACCAAATGCAATCAGCGTATCGAGAAAAAAGCGTTTAATCCCATCGATACCATCACCGGGAAAAAGCATACGGTAATCGGATCCAAACAGTCCACCCTTGTGCACCGCGGTAATATCTATCCAGTCCACATCGGGTTCGAAACTCCAGTCAATTTCGGGTGCGTTAATACCGACATTATTATTGTGGTCGGTACGCCACAATGGGTGCACCCGATTCGGACGCAGTGGTATATCGTGAGTGGCACTTGCTGTCGCCGACCGTAACGCACGCTCCAGACCTATGAAGCCACCTTCGAGTCTCGCGTTATTGCCAACTTTGACGTAATAGCGCGGCAACCCGGTATCGGCACACATGGGGCGCCGGTCTTCGCTGGCAGCGTCCCAGTTGTCCATCATTGTTTTCAGCACAAAACAGGACAGCTCGCCTTTTTCCCATTTCGCCATATCTTCGATTCCACGGCGGTAATCATCGGGAATATCAATCGCCGCTTTCGCCATGATCGTACAGGCTGCTGCTTCAATTTGGTTATCACTAATCATTGGTTTCTCCCACTCCGGCTTGAACCCGGTACCAGGTCATCCTCGAGTAAGGATTCGCCTGGTTTAACGATTGAAAATACAACCGGTTCTCGATCAACCCTAATTTCATTCGCATGCTGTTTTACAACTGTAAAATACGATTCCTGCAGGTTACCGGCATCAGTATAATCCTCTCTAAAATGGGCACCACGGGAATTTTCTCGCGCCAGCGCTGCGTTGGCGATAACCCCGGAAACCTCGATCAGGTTCTGCAAGTTCAGCCAGTCATGCCAACTCAGGTTAAATACACGATTGGCATCGGCGAGGCCGGCCTCGAGTAATTCCTGCTGCAAACTTTTCAGATGTGCTAAACCACTCTGCAGTTCCTGCTCGGTCCGCAGTACACCGACATGATCCCACATCACGTCCAGCAAACGATTTCGAATAGAATTAATATCGCCAGGCTTGTTACTGAATGGCAACATTGCACGCTCAATTTCATAATCGATAATCGAAGTATCTGCCTCCTGCCAGGAATTGATTTTGCTAATATCTTTTGCCATCACCTCTCCGGCGATGCCGCCATATACGGTGGAATTGGCAACCCCGTTACCGCCCAGCCGATTCGCACCGTGCGCACCCCCCGCATCTTCACCCGCGACATAAAGACCGGGTAATTCAGTACGCGTATCGACATCGACAACCACGCCCCCCATAAAATAATGTGCGGTCGGCACTACCTCAACCTGCCCGGCCGCCAGGTCGAAGCCGCAATCGGCACAGCGTTTGACCATGCCCGGAAACTGCCGCACCACATTCTCCGGCCCAAGATGACTCATGGCAATATAGACCCCGCCATTGGGGCTGGTATTGCCACGGCGCATTTCAGCGTAAATCGCACGACTGACAATATCACGCGTGGCACGCTCACCGGCCTCGTCGTATTTGTTCATGAAACGCTCGCCGTTACCATTTAACAGGTAACCACCCGCGCCGCGTAGTCCTTCTTCCAGCACGGTCCCCGTCATACGCGTATCACGACCGGCGAGCAGGCCGGTTGGATGAAACTGCACCATTTCCATATCGCGCAACGGCAGTCCGAGGCGAAGCGCCATGGACAGGCCATCCATCGACTTGTCGCCAGAGGGTGTGTGGTATCGATACATGGTTGGCCCACCGCCGGTTGCCATTAGTACCGCTTTGGCCCGTACCAGGGAAAACTCGCCGCTGCGCATATCGACCATTAAAACCCCGGCCAGGGCATCACCGCCAGGATTCGGAATCATCGCCAGCGCACGCTGCTCTTCCAGCAAATCGACTGGCATCGAGCGCAGCTGTTCCATCAATCGACTGATGATTTCAATGCCGGTGAGATCGCCTTTATGTACGGTACGGTCAAAAGTCTGGCCAGCAAAAGCCTTATGGTGTAGGGAACCGTCGGACTTGCGATCAAAGAAACAGCCCAGTTCATTCTCCAGTTCCTGAACACGTATCACGGCAGTCTCACATAACCGCATCGCCATATCCTGGTTCGGCAACCACTTGCCGCCGTTAATCGTATCCATGAAATGCCTTTCGACAGAATCTCCCGGGCTAAGCGCCACGTTGTATCCTCCCTGCACCATGCGCGTACAGCCGCATTTTCCCACCAGGCCTTTTGCCGCCATGGTGACCTTTACATCAGGCGATGCCTTTTTCGCGTGCAGGGCTGCAAACAACCCCGCACCACCGCTGCCGAGGATTAAAATATCTGTATCTTGAGTCTGGTATTGCATTTATAGGGCCCGCATCAAAAAGCCAAGCGCGAGCAGGAATGAAACTGCCACCGCTGCTGCAGCCAGGGTCTTTTGTCGATTACTCCAGGGTAGAAACTCCAGCGCCAATAGTCGCAGACCGCCAAACAGATGTACGGCGAGTAAAAATACCAGGCCGAATTCGGCAAACTTGACCAGCGCATAGTCACTCCAGTGCAGCAAGCTATCCATGGCTTCACTCTGTGCCAGGGCCAGGCCGAGCAAATAAAAATGAAACGGCAGGAAAATGGCCAGGCCCAACCCGGAAATACGATGCAGTAAAAATGCTATCCATAATGGCTGACCCCGGTGGGGCTTGATCATCATCCTGGAGACCTTAGTTGAATCGCGCGCAAGGTGCCTGTTAGCGTGCTGGTGACAAGGCACGACGACGCGGAATAGCTAGCTCTTTCAAGGAGTCGTAACACCGTCACCGGTGCGCTAACAGGTGCATTGCTCGTGATAGTGGTCTTCACCCAACAGGTGAATGTGGTAAAAAAAATGACCAGTAAAGTTATCAACATATTAGTTAATATTCCCAGCGGTTAACTGAGGTTTCCAGGATCATGCTACGACCGCGTAAACAGCTCGCGCGCCCATCAAAAATAGAACGATAAACAGCAACCAGCTCAAAATATTAAGCCGCGTGTCTCTGATTCGAAGCCACTCGAACAGCACGACTCTTACACCGATCGCTGCATGGATCGAAACCGCTAGAACAAATAACCCGTAAGTGCCACCCCAGAACAGGCTTCCCTGGGTGCGTGACAATATTTCCGCACTATCCAGCCCGCCCTGAATTGCGAGAATCATGACTCCCAGGTGTAATAATACCAGCGGTGCC
>JBGUEB010000150.1:0-8433 GCA_041821565.1 Gammaproteobacteria bacterium
AGGATTGCGTGGACGTACGGCCTGTGCCGAAATAGTAACGATATCGCCGCCATCACCAATATAAATGGTATCTTCACCCAGAAACTCATTAATTTCATAGGCTAGGCGGTAAGGGTGGATTGGGTTCTGATCGGTTGTAAACATCGGCATTAATTTTTCCAGCTTGCTTGCCTCGATGTCACGCAGTTCGGACATCCACTTCTGCCGATCCTGCTTTGCCGCGTTGTCAATACGGCCCGAAGCCGCCGCTTCTACTGCGGCCAGAATTGCCCCGGGATCGCCTGCAAGACCGAGACTGATATCGCGGTTCTTACCGACGGTTGCGTAGCTTTGATCGATTTGCACCAGGGTGGCTTCTTTGGATATACGCTTGCCATATCCCATTCTGAAATCGAAAGGTGTACCGACAATCAGGATGACATCGGCGTTTTTGAATGCATCGCTTCGAGTGCGGTCAAAGTGGTGTGGGTCACCCTGCGGCAGCATGCCTCGGCTGGCGCCATTCATGTAGGCGGGGATGTCCAGAGCACGTACGAAACTAATCGCTTCATTATGTCCTTGAGAAGCCCATACCTGCTGCCCAAGAAGTACTGCCGGGCGTTTGGCTTTAACCAGTATATCTGCAAGCTTCTCGATATCCGCCGGGTCACCGATCGACTTAACCGAAGCGCGATATGAACCAGGCTGCGGAATAATGGCAGATTCAACTGGAATTTCTTTATCCAGAATATCCCTTGGGATTTCAAGATAGGAAGGGCCATAGGCACCATTGAAACACTCTCGCGCAGCCATCGAAATCATATCGGCCACTCGTTCCGTTGAAAATACGCCAGACGCGAACTTGGTGATTGGCTTCATTATGTCGACATGCGGCAGATCCTGCAGGGACCCCATTTTATGCTGAGACAACGAACTTTGCCCGCCGATGTGTAGAATTGGACTCTCTGAACGAAACGCGGTAGCAACTCCGGTGATCGCATTGGTACATCCGGGTCCGGCCGTCGTCACCACACATCCTAACTTTCCAGTTTGACGCGCGTAGCCATCTGCGGCGTGTGCCGCGGTTTGTTCGTGTCGTACGTCGACTATCTTGATACCTTCATCGAGGCAGCCATCGTAGATGTCGATAATATGCCCACCGCAGAGGGTGAATATGGTATCGACACCCTCGGCTTTCAGGGCCCTGGCTACCAGGTGACCGCCCGATATGACCGAGCCATCCTTATTCTTTTTCTGCAAGGTATCACTCGCAGTATCTGCGACCGGTTTTTTTTCAACAACAGTTGACATGTTTCACCTCTATACACTTTACAGCCCAATTTTTAACCTTGATGGCTCGGCAGCGGCTGATTACTGCGGGCCTGGTTAATGGCGGAGTAATCCCGCCAGTTTTAATCCAGGTAATCAACAAATTTCTCGACATGCCTCGCTAGCTCAAGCGCGTGGTCTCTTACCAGTTGTTCAACGTGGTAGGGATCACGATCTTCGATCGCCTCGATAATCCGTATATGATCCATCACCGAACGCGATACCCGATCTCTTTCCTTAATAGTCGTCGCCCGAATCGCACGCATGTGAAAAAACAATTGATCTGACATCTGGGTTATCAGCGGTGACTTCCCGAGCCTGATAATGGTTTGATGAAACTCTATATTTTTTTCAGAGTATTCATCGATATGTGCGCGTGCTTCCTCGCTATCATCGAAGGTCGCAAAATTCTTTCGTAAACTGGCAATTTCGGCATCACTCGAGCGCGTGGTCGCGAGCCTTGCCGCCATGCTTTCCAATGCTGCCCAGACATCGATCATGTCGAGAATTTCTTCCTTGGTTTTGCGAACTACGAAGGCGCCTCTGCGTGCGATATTTTTTACCAGGCCTTCTTGCTCAAGACGCGATATCGCTTCGCGCACCGGCGTTCGGCTAACCCCGAGCTGCTGGCCGAGTGCGCGTTCATCGAGGCGCGGCAACTTCTCACCAGAGTAAATATCCATGTGGCCGATAATTTCCTTCAGCGCTTCATAAACTTGCGTTTTGAGTGCTTTTGTTGGTTCTAATGGAGTGATATTGAGTGACTTCAAGTTAATCCTCCTACTATGCGGTCGGCCGTCTGCTTAACTTTACATAAACCATCTTAAACAACGGCAGAAATAAAAGTAAGATCGCGACAACCGAAATCGGGCCCGCGTAGGTTCGATTGAAGAAAATAGCGAAGGAACCATCACTGATGATTAACGACTGTCGTAACGCCGGTTCTGCCAACGGCCCAAGCACGATTGCCAGTACCGCAGGTGCCAGCGGATAATCGAGCTTGCGCATCAGGTAAGCAACGATACCGAACACGACCATCAACCAGACATCATGCATACTTTGTGTCGGTGCATAGCCACCGATTAAACATAAAATGAATATAATTGGCGCCAGGATGGTAAAAGGAGTTTTCAGGATCTTTATAAATACCGGTATAAAAGCCACATTTATCAAAACCGCGAATATGTTGGCGGCGTACAACGAGGCAATCAAACCCCAGACGAAATCACTATGGTCAATGAACAATCTTGGACCTGGCTCTAACCCCCAGATGACCATTCCGCCCAGTAATATCGCAGTCGTGGGCGAACCCGGAATGCCCAGAGTTAACATCGGCAGCATTGAGCCAGTGCTGGCCGCGTTGTTGGCGGCTTCGGGAGCACAAACACCTTCTACCGCGCCTTTACCGAATTTTTCCGGCTCTTTTGAAATCTGCTTTGCAATTCCGTAGGCCATGAGTGAACCTGGCGTAGCACCCGCCGCTGGCAGTATGCCGACAAAATATCCCAAAAGAGACCCCATCACCATGGTTTTCCAGGTCGAGAGCAACTCACGTAAATTTGCCATTGTTCGCTTCACCGTGACATTCGCGTCAGAAAGCATACTCTTGCCGCCACCCAGGCTATGCTCTTCAACCGTCCAGATCATTTCGCCGATGCCATAAACACCAATTGCCAATATGAGGAAATTAACCCCATGCAAGAAGCCGGTAATATCCCATAACACCAGGCGAGGTTCGCCCGAAATAATATCGAAGCCGACAGCACTCAAAACCAGCCCGATAGCGATGGAGAAAATAGTCTTATAGAGGTCGTCACCGCCCAGGCCTACGAAAGTGGCAAATGCCAACATCATCAGCGCGAACTCTTCGGGTGCACCAAAAACCAGGGCAACATGCGCGAGTGGCGGTGCAAAAAAAGTGAACAGAACAACAGAAATAGTACCGCCGACAAAAGAAGCTACCGCAGCAGCGGTCAGGGCTTTGTCTGCCATACCCTGCTTCGCCAGTGGTCGGCCGTCAAAGGTGGTGGCTACTGCCGTCGATGCACCGGGTATGCCGAGCATGATAGATGAGATAGCACCACCGTACATGGCGCCATAGTAAATCGCGGCAAGAAATATAATTGCCCCGGTTGGTGGAACCAGGAAGGTTAGCGGTAAAAGAATGGCTACACCGTTTACCGAACCAAGGCCCGGCATCGCACCAATAAATAATCCCAGCGCGCATCCACCGATGATTAACATCAGATTTTGCGGTTCAAAAACCAACAAGAAACCGTTACCCAGAAGTCCGAGGATTTCTAACATATTCTTATCTCATTATTCAAAACTGAAATGACACTAGTTTAAAAAAATATCTTGTATAGCGGCAGGAACAAGGGCTCGGTGATGCCCTTGGGAAGAATAATTTTTAGTGTTATTTCGAAAAAGAAAAATATGACCACTGGTATAGAAACAGCCAGGATTGTCGTCAATCGCCAGGAATGTTTACCGAGAAACCTTAAATAGAAAATAAGGAACAGGGGTAATGAGCCATAGATACCGATAAAGGAAAATAAACCGACACTAATAATCAATGCTACCGTGACGGCGGTGACATCCATCAACACATGCGGTTCTATGTAAATCTTTTGCGATGATGCAATTCGACCCTTCCTGCGAAACCAGTTGGAGAGGATTCCCAGGCAGGAAATCAACATCATAGCAGCCAGCCAGAACGGCCATGCACCACCACCCGGGCCTTCATCTTCGATCCAGCCAATATCGAGTTCGGTGCTTTTGTACATAAGGTAGATCGAGAAGGCTCCCATCATTATTGCCATCAACAATTCAGCAGTACGAACCGTCATGATTAAGAACCCTCCCTATCTATACATACTTTTGTTTTTTGTGTACCGGGGAACCTCCGATCAATTCACCGATCAGAGATCCCCCTGGATTTCACCCTGGTTAAAGGACACCCATATTCTTGAGCATTACTTCGTGAATATCACGCTCTTCTTTCCAGTAGCTCATCAGAGCATCACCAGTCAGCAAATCACCCTGCAGGCTCTTCTTGGTGCGATATTCCTGCCACTTGGCAGAATTGAATACCCTCGTGAAAAGATCCTGGTAGTAAGCCGCTGCTTCTTTGCTCATGCCTGGAGCACCCACAACGGTGCGCTGCATGTAGTAGACATAGTCCTTGCCGAGTTCCTTGAAGGTAGGTGCCTTTGGGAACAGGGGCAAACGCTCGTCGGTAAAGGAGGCCAGGGCTTTAGTAGTGCCAGCTTCGTAGAATCCCAGTTGCTCGGAAGGATTGTTTACGGTCGAGTCCGCATTGTTACCCGCAAGTTCCTTCGCTACCTTGCCCCCACCCTTATATGGCACATATTTCATATCGAGGTCGTAAGCCGTGTTTAGGAAGTCGGTTAACAAGTTGTCTTCCGAATTCTTACCGGTTCCAGCCATAATCCACTTATTACCCTTGGCTTTAGCCGCCTTAACAAAGTCGTTAATATTATTGATATCTTTACGATCTGAATTAACCCATAGCAGGAAAGTATCCTCTGCCATACGCGCAACCGGAGTAAAAGTAGTGATATCAACGCCGAGTCCAGGCTGACGTAAAGGAGTAGTGTAAAAGCTGTTCAGGGTGAACATGATGGTATGGTTATCACCTTTTTTACCATTCACGTGAACCAGTGCTTCCGCACCTGAACCGCCAGGCTTATTGACGGGCGTGAAAGGTACCGGGGCCATGTTTTCTGAGGCAATAATACTCTGTATCAATCTAACCGCCTTGTCTGCACCACCGCCTTTACCAGCCATAACAACGAATTCAACCGGCTTTTGCGGCTCCCAGGCATGTCCGATTGCTGGTAAACCCACCAGAATCGCGCTTACGCCGATAGCACACACTAATTTCTTGAAAGTGCGTTGTGTTTTTAACATAATAATTATCCTCATATTTGTGACTGGCCTATTAAGACCATTATTGAATGCCTCCGATAAATTCTCACAGGCATTATTCATCAGGAGTATTTAAATTCCTGTTTCCCAGCACAACATTATTAGCATTGGGACGACCGGTATACCATTTTCTTAATGTCTCTGCCAACCAATATCAGTTCTTTTGGCCTCGTTGACCTTAATTCACAGCAGGCCTGAGGCCAGAGTAACAACCGATGAAGTAGTCAGCAGGTATACCATAATTTCGGATCTACTCTTCTCCCAGTTGTAATTAAAACAGCCAAAGCTTATTTTGGTATACAGTATGCCAGAACAGAAATTTACTCTGCCAATGATTAAATGTAAAGCGTTTTAGTTTGCCGCGACGACAGTCAGGCACCTTTAGGTCAATCACGAATCCGTTCGTTGTCCGGATAGACACTAACGCTGGGAATGGTTCCTTTCAGCAGATCGCTTTGAATTTCGGTCCAGTACTCAGTGGTCAGTAATTTGGCATGACGTCGCGCAAAGAAATCGCAAAGCCAACGTTGTCGGATACAAAGGCCAGAAATGAGTTCTTCGGGCAGGAATACGACACCATCCTCGAAATACCAGTCGGGGATATCCTCTTCTCCGTCTTCCCGATCGAGATTGGTGCGTATTTTTACCTCGGTCAACTTCTCGAGCGCGTCATAGTCGAACAAATAGACCTTCGAATACGAGCCTATGCCATAATTTCTGGCGTCGAGGTCTTTGTTGAAAATATTGGCCGCGGCGTTATTTTTAATGCAATAACCAAGATTGGTAATTGCGGTCTCCGCCTGTTTCTCAGTTGCATCTTCAAGATAAATCGGTAACGGTGTTAGTTTGATCTGGACTATCAGGTATTTGAATATGACATCGTCGCCATGCAAAGATACCGTTTCCGATGCGCAGCCGAGTAAGTCTTTCAACAGCTCGGCTGAGAACCACTTGCGATCGAGGCGAACCTTGTAGTAGATGATGCTATCCAGCATGCTGCCGGTGCGATTAATTTCGTGCACACGGGTATATTTTCGAATCACCGACTCCAGGCCGCCAAATTCGCCCCACTTGTATTGAGTGGTGGGTTTATCTCGAATGACTTTCAGGTTGTAAGCGGAATTGCTCGAAGCAAAACCCATCGCAACCGTTCCCGGCGAGCCGACGGCAATTTCCAGGCCCGCCTCGGAATCGACCAGTTCAGACTCGAGTTCACTCATCACCGCGACTTTGCCGAGATGATTGTAACCAATGGTTGAATAGTGCAGCCCCAGTGGCCGCCTTGGCATAATGGATTTTAACAGGGCGCACACTTCATGATAATAGGTACTGGTGACGTGAAAATTTGCCAGCGTAGAACTGAAAATATTGTGTGCATAGGTCTCACTGGTGAGCACGGCATCGACGTAAATGCCCGATTCATCATTGAGCAAGGCAATAACCAGCGGTACAAAGCGGTCATTATCAAAAATCAGGCGACCGACCAGGTAAGCACCCCGGTTCCGATAAAAACCCGCATTAATCATTTCTACCAGGATCATTCGATGATCTTTGTGTGAAGAGCGGGAAATATTATCGGCAACGCGCTGCACTATGCGTTGGGTGTCGTCTTCGAGATTAGCGAAGCTTTGGATAAAGCCTGGAATTCTTAATATTTTTCCAACCACAGCCTCATCCAGACTGCCGTCGACTTCAAAGCATAAGACAACTTTCGATAAAAATTTGCTCGAAGAAGATATTATTTCTGCGAATGAGTAATCAGCCGCGCGCCACTCCCCCTGGTATATTTTACGACGCAACGAATGCAGATAAGCCCGACCTATATCTTCCGCGTATTCACCCCGGACCAGCTCACTGTAGTGCGATTCAACTTCCCGCCATTGTCCTTCATCGTCGTGAATTTCCGGGTAGGCCTGCTTTAAACGTTCACTCACATCGATGATGCTGGCACTGTAAAGCGACAGTCGGCGTGCGCTTACCCGAACCGAGCTTGAAAAGTCGCGTTTTTCGAAGGCAATCTTCGCCAGATCCAGGATCTTCAAAAACTCCTGGTAAAACAGGCTGTATTCCTCATACAACCAGGTTGCGGCGGCCAGCCCGGAGGGATTGGATACACTCACAGTCCAGTTCCTGGATACACATCAATCCTTCGAAAAGGCATAGTCTGGTGGTTAGTTATAAATTTCATGTCCTTCTTAAACCTCAGATTCGAAAACGATTTCAAAACCATTACAATTATCTCAATCAAGTTGATCGAGTTCGAATTACATTTATCTGGCATATGGTATGCCATATTCTAATCCTTCGGTAGAATGCGGAGCATAAAGACTTAAAGCCCGATTTATTTGCGGTGAACTGTTCAATCCATTTTGCTACCATGCGGTTGCACGATTAAAGGAAACTCTGCAAATGGCAGAGTTTCCTTTAATATAAAACATTAACCAGAGAGACGTCTGATGAATCTACACGAATACCAGTCGAAAGACCTTTTTCGCTCCTATGGCATCCCGGTACCGAATGGCAAGGTGGCCTTTTCCGCTAGTGAAGCGGTAGACGCGGCCAATTCTCTGAATGGAGACAAGGTTATTGTCAAGGCACAGGTGCACGCCGGTGGTCGCGGCAAAGCTGGCGGTGTAAAAATCGTCGACACCGCGGCGCAGGCCGGCGAAGTAGCGGGTTCTATGTTAGGTACCAACCTGGTCACCTTTCAAACCGACGCTAACGGGCAACCCATCAATCGTATCCTGGTAGAGGAAACCTGCGATATCGCCAATGAATTGTACCTGGGAGTTGTGCTCGACCGTTCCCTACGCCGCGTTGTGATAATGGCCTCGACCGAGGGCGGTGTCGAGATCGAGGAGGTGGCCGCCAAGAGCCCGGAGAAGATCATCAAGGTGGCGATCGATCCGGTCACCGGCTTCATGCCGTTCCATGGCCGCCAGCTGGCCTACGGGCTCGGCCTCGAAGGCACGGCGGTGAAGAAGGCTGTCGCCTTCATGATGGGTCTCTATCGCTGCATCATCGAGCGTGACGCCAGCCTGGTCGAGATCAACCCCCTGGTGGTCACCACGGCCGGCGAGCTGGTGGCGCTGGACGCCAAGATGAGCTTCGACGACAACGCCCTATTCCGCCACGCGGACCTGGCCGAGCTCCGCGACCTGGCCGAGGAGGACC
>JBGUEB010000151.1:0-8433 GCA_041821565.1 Gammaproteobacteria bacterium
CGGAGTACGTTTGTGGCGCCTGGATTATTTGAACCCTCGCTTCTGGGGTCGGTAAACCCCATCAGCTTGCTTAATAGAATGGCTGAAGAGATCGAGCCCAGCAGGTAGGCAAACAGAATTAATCCGATTACAGTTATGAGAGGGGTATTCACCATATCAAGCAATTAGTTTTCAGATAGTTTGTCCGCACTCTATCAGAATACAATCTACTTCGCAGGCATGTTATCTGGTCGACAGGATTCGCTGGCGTCAGCCGGGGCTGGTCCAAGAAATCCCTAAGCCCAGGGCTGGGATTCAGGTAGAATCTATCACCATCGCGGCGCAAGTGGCGTTTTTATCGTATCTGGACCAACTTGTTGGCTGGTCCAGTGATATCCCTTTAGTCAATATTTAGACAGCTCAGGTTTTATTCTTGGATTTGCTTAACCCACCCAGGCTCGATAAGTCATCAATAAAAAAATCATTTGAACGTGCAGCTAAAAGCTACGATCATGCTGCTATATTGGATGAAGAAGTACTGAATAGGTTGTTGGATCGTTTGCAGTATATCCGCCTTCAGCCTGCCACTGTGATCGATATCGGCTGCGGTACTGGAAAAGCCTTAAATAACCTGCAAAAGACTTACCCGAAAAGCAAAATTGTTAGCCTGGACCTGGCGTATTCAATGCTTCAGCAAGCGCGGTCGCGGTATGGTTTGTTACGAAAGAAACGAGTTGTAAATGCAGATATGGAAAATATGCCTTTTGCTGATGACAGTTTTGATTTGCTGTTCTCGAATCTCGCATTGCAGTGGGTAGATGATCTCAGCGGAACCTTCCGCGAGTTTACCCGAATCGGTCGAGGTGGCAGCCTGCTAATGTTCTCTACGTTTGGGCCGGACACTTTGAAAGAGTTGCGCGAGAGCTGGTTTGAGATCGATCGCAATCCACACGTGCATCAATTTATCGATATGCACGATATAGGTGACGCGATGATGGCCGCCGGATTTTCGCAACCGGTGGTCGATGCCGAAACTATCCGCCTTGAATACCCGGAATTTCGCCAGATTTTCGAAGACCTCAAAAATACCGGTGCCAGTAACGCCGAGAAAAATCGGTGCCGGGGGTTAATGACGCCGGCAAAACTGAGACGCCTGGAGCAATCTTATCGGCGCCTGGGATACGACCAGGGGAAATTTATTGCCAGCTATGAAGTGGTATATGGACACGCGTGGCTACCCTCCTGAGAAGAACGACACCCTCAGAGGGGTGTCGTTCTTCTCAGGAGGCTGGGGGTACCAATCCGTGGGGTTGTATCCAGCCCATAAGAAAGGATATCACCAGCAGTACGAACAATGCGATCGACAACACAATTCGAATGGTAAGGAATTTTACGGTACGATTCGTCTCCCCGCGATCTTTGATCAGGCTGAACATGCCGGCACCCAGGCTTATAAGTATTAATGCGAGTAACAGTAAAATTATGATTTTAATAATCATCAGTAAAGTTAATATCTAATTATGAATCAGCCTGCCGGGAATGGCCTTGAGCTATTTTACTCGATTGATATCGATATCGCGATATGATTATTTTCAGGCGTAAATTCAGACCGAGCTGGCTGGTGACGATAATTACGATTGCCGGTTGCGCGCTTTTTTTCAGCCTCGGACTCTGGCAACTGGAGCGGGCGGCTTACAAGGATTCGATTGAGCAGAAATTTGAAACCCGGCTTGAGGGCGGCTATGCGCGAATGAATATTCGCCGGGCTCTAGCGGATATCGAGTTCCGCAAACTGGAATTGCACGGAAGCTATGACCAGCGCCGAACTATGCTGGTGGATAATCAGTTGCATCATGGTCGTGCCGGATACCACGTGTTATCGCCTTTTGAGCTATCGGACAGTGAGGATATAGTACTGGTTAACCGTGGCTGGATCGCGGTGGGAAATTCGCGGGAGAGCTTACCGCCTATAGAACCACCTGCAATGTCGGGCATCGCCAGGGGTATAGCCAGCATACCGGGTGAGGACCCGTTTCGTATGGGGCAAGTCTCACTACAGGACAGTTGGCCCCAGCTAGTTCCATTTATCGATATCGAATCTATGCAGGAGAAATTTGACGGACACCTGCTGCCACTGATTTTATGGTTGGGTCCGGAACAGGCAGGGCACTACGCGCGCGAGTGGAATCCGGTCTGGCTCAAGCCTGAAAAAAGCCGGGCCTATGCCTGGCAATGGTTCACATTTGGCGCGCTATCGTTGATATTATTTTTAGTGTTGAATTTACGAAATGAAAATGAAAAACAATAAGCTATTCTGGTATCGGGTTAAAATTATAGCCCTGGTCGCTGTATTTTTGTCGCCATTTATTGGCGGCTGGATGGCTTTGTACGTTTTCGATATTCGGCCCCAAAGCGGGAATTACGGGACCCTGGTGCAACCGGTAAAAAAATTACAATGGCCGGTACTCGAATCGGTAACGGGGGTCCGCTATGACAATGGTTTTGGTAAAAAATGGGTATTCCTGTTATTCACGCGTGAGGCTTGCGCCGAGCAATGCCGGTCAAACCTTTACTTCATGCGCCAGATCAGAACTCTGCTCGGACGCGATACAGCAAGATTACAAAATGTATTAATCAGCACCCCTGCTATTGATGGCGATTTAAAGGACTATTTGACCGATTACCCAAACCTGGTTGTCATCCAGGGCGAGGGTCAGGAATCATTGCTCAAACAGTTTCAGGTGAAGGGTATCGAGCAGGTGGGATCGACTGCCGGACTTTACCTGGTCGATCCAGATCACAATTACATGATGTACTATCCCGCCGAAATCGATCACTACCGGGTATTGGAGGATATTAAAAAGTTGATGAAGTTATCGCAGATCGGTTGATTAGCCTGAATTCCCGGCGCCAATTCTGATATGATGCATTCGATTGATTTGATTGAAGAAAGCCGGTATAAAGCCGCAGCCTAACTCAGAACGTGAAAATGAATACATTATCGGTACCTTTCTGGTCGCAGTATTACAAAATTACCAAGCCTAAAGTGGTATTTCTGATCGTGTTTACCGCGATGGTGGGAATGCTGCTCGCGGCCGACGGGACTGTGCCGCTGAAAATATTTGTATTTGGCCTGTTGGGTATAGGGCTCGCGGCAGCTTCGGGTGCAGCGATTAATCATATAGTTGACGAACATATCGACAGGCTCATGGAGCGGACCAAAGATCGTCCTTTGGCGAGTGGTGAGTTGAGTCAGGGGAAAGCCCTGATATTTGCCCTTTCGATCGGTGTGCTGGGTATTCTGTTACTGGTAGTTTTTGTTAATTTACTCACTGCGATTCTGACGTTTTTCTCACTGGTTGGATATGCGCTGATATACACGATGTATCTGAAACGCGCCACTCCGCAAAATATTGTGCTCGGCGGAGCGGCCGGGGCGGCACCGCCTTTGCTAGGCTGGACCGCGGTCACGGGTCATGTCGAAACCGAGGCGCTGTTGTTGTTTCTGATTATCTTTATCTGGACGCCGCCGCATTTCTGGGCGCTGGCGATTCGTCGCCGCAAAGAATATGCGAAAGCCGGTATCCCGATGCTGCCGGTGACGCACGGTGTGGAGTTCACCAAGATTCAAATATTGCTTTACACGATTTTACTATTTGTCGTCACCATGATGCCATTCGTGATTCAAATGAGTGGATTGATCTATCTTGCGGGTGCAATTGCCCTCGGTGTCGGCTTCCTGTTCTACGCGATCAAGCTCTACAGGGACAAGGAACCCGACGTTATCGCGATGAAAACTTTCGGCTATTCAATATTTTATCTGAGCCTGTTATTTGCTTTTTTGCTGGTAGATCACTATGCGCGGTTGTTCATTCGGGGATACCTGCTTTAAGAGGGTGTCTGCCCGTTCATGATTGGTTCAGTGGCTTCTTAACTGCCGGTGACGTGCATGACTATCTGCACCACGCCGACAATTGTGCACACAAATACGAGTCCAAATAGCAATCCGATTGCGATAAAGTGAGAGATCTTGCCGTGCTTGAAATCCCGTTCCCGATTAGCATTGCTCTGTACACCAATAAATGCGGAGAGGGTGCTCAGTAGCAGTTGCCAGAAGCTGATTTGAACGTTTTCATCACTATTTTCGGCCATATTTTTCACACTGCCTGCCCTCTTGCTGTATGGTTTGTTTGCAGATATATGTAGATAGAAGCTGTATTGTAATCCAGGTATGATCAATATCGATAAATTCAACTGCCCGTATGGTTATCGGCCCGTATGGTTATCGTTTAGTACTCTCGCCAAATCGTTCGATAGGCTGGCATGATTTAGTATTGTTTTACCTGTTTATATGCCTGGTGACCCTGGCAGTGGGACTGTTTTTTGCGGTGCAGGGGATATGGCTGGTTTTACCATTTTCCGGACTGGAGTTATTCGCCCTCGGGATTGCCCTGTACGTGGTTTCGCGCAAGCTCCATCGGCGCCAGGTTATCACCTTCGATAATTCCAGGGTTCGAATAGAAAAAGGTGCGTATCATTGCGACCAGAGCTGGGAATTTGATGCAAGCCGGGTACGGTTTCATTACCAGTTTACGGGTGAAATTATTAGTCGACGAAAGCTGGAATTGGAGTGCCGCGGCAACTACATTGAAGTCGGTGAATTTCTTAATAATTTCGAGAAGGATGCGCTAGCGTTTCAATTGAAAGACTGTATAATTCTGGGCTGATTTTCCGCGCCGTCTGGGTAGCGTTACCCAGCGGGCATTTTTTAATTTTTTGAAGACCGGCATTCTTTACACCACCAAACAAAATTGAAGCCGTGGGTAAAGCGTGATTGAGGGGGATAATAATGACTTTTAACAAGTTGTCCGGGCGTTTGTCTGCTGCTTTGGCTGGCGTGTTATCAACTCTATTTGTATCGGCAGCACAGGCCGAATTAGAATTGAACATGACCCGCGGGGTCACACCCATCAGTCGAGATCTGTTCGACTTGCACATGATCGTATTGTGGATCTGTGTGGTGATCGGCGTGTTGGTGTTTGGGGTTATGGCATGGTCGATTATGTTCCACCGGAAATCCCGCGGTGCCGTAGCAGCCAATTTCCATGAAAGCACGATGGTTGAAATTTTCTGGACCATTGGCCCCCTGCTTATACTGATTGCGATAGCGATTCCTGCGACAGGCACTTTGCTGGACCTGGAAGACGCCAAGACGAATGCTGATATTAATCTCGAGGTTACCGGCATCCAGTGGAAATGGAAATATAACTATATCGACGAAGATGTTCAGATCATCAGTTCGCTCGCACAAAGCAGTCGGGACGTAGTAAAGGATCCGACCGGCAATGAAAATTACCTGCTCGAAGTCGATAATCCAATCGTCTTGCCGATTAATAAAAAAATACGCTTTCTGTTTCATTCCGATGATGTCATTCACGCCTGGTGGGTACCCGAATTCGCGGTAAAACAGGATGTTATACCTGGTTTTATTAATGACTCCTGGGCGATTATAGAAGAACCAGGTACCTACCGCGGTCAGTGTGCCGAACTCTGCGGTAAGGACCATGGTTTCATGCCGATAGTGGTCGAGGCTGTTACCCAGAATGAATACGAACAATGGCTAGCTGGAAAGAAAGCCGAGGCCGCAGCAGTTGCCGCGCAGGCCAGTCAGGAATGGTCGATGCAGGATTTACTCGCACAGGGTGAAACTGTCTACAAGGCCAACTGCGCAGTCTGCCATGGTGCCACGGGTGCCGGCATCCCAGGTGCATTTCCGGCCATGACGAATAGCCCGATTGCGACAGGAGATGCCGCTGAGCATATGAATGTTGTAATGAACGGTCGTTCAGGTACGGCGATGGCCGCCTATAAAACACAGCTCAATGATATTGATCTGGCAGCGGTTATTACATTCGAAAGAAACAGTTTAGGTAATAGCGTGGGTGACATGGTTCAGCCATCTGCTATCAAGAATGCAAGATAAGGGGATTTAAATGACGACTGCAACTATTGGGCATGACGAACACGAAGACCATCATGATCATGGCCCTGCCAAAGGACTAATGCGTTGGGTTACCACCACCAATCATAAAGATATCGGCACGCTGTATCTCTGGTTGTCATTTACCATGCTGCTTTTTGGCGGCAGCATGGCGATGGTGATTCGACTCGAGCTGTTTCAACCCGGACTGCAATTTGTTCAACCCGAGTTTTTTAACCAGATGACCACCATGCATGGCCTGGTCATGGTTTTCGGTGCGATCATGCCTGGCTTTGTAGGCCTCGCCAACTGGTTGATCCCGATGATGATAGGCGCGCCGGATATGGCATTGCCGAGAATGAACAACTGGAGTTTCTGGATACTGCCTTTTGCATTCGCAATGTTATCGTCAACGATGTTTATGGAAGGTGGTGCCCCGGCATTTGGATGGACTTTTTATGCACCCTTATCGACTACCTTCGCACCAGATACTACGGATTTCTTTATTTTTGCAGTACATTTAATGGGTATTTCGTCGGTCATGGGTGCGATCAACATCATCGCCACTATCCTCAATATGCGCGCCCCCGGCATGACCTTGATGAAAATGCCGCTGTTCGTATGGACCTGGTTGATTACCGCGTACCTGTTGATCGCGGTTATGCCGGTACTGGCCGGCGCGGTGACAATGATGTTAACCGATCGTCATTTCGGCACTTCTTTCTTCGATGCCGCCGGTGGTGGTGATCCGGTTATGTTCCAGCACGTATTCTGGTTCTTTGGCCATCCTGAAGTGTATATCATGATTTTACCGGCATTTGGGGTCATCTCAGCGATCGTACCTACATTCGCGCGTAAACCATTGTTCGGTTACAGCTCGATGGTGTATGCGACCGCATCTATCGCCATCCTGTCTTTCATGGTATGGGCGCATCACATGTTTACCACGGGTATGCCGGTTGCGGGAGAGTTGTATTTCATGTACGCGACCATCCTGATTTCGGTACCTACCGGGGTTAAGGTTTTCAACTGGGTAACCACGATGTGGAGAGGTTCGATGACTTTTGAAACTCCGATGTTGTGGGCGCTTGGTTTCATCATTCTGTTTACTATCGGCGGCTTGTCTGGTCTGATGCTTGGTGTGGCACCGGTTGATACCCAGTATCACGATACCTACTTCGTAGTGGCTCACTTCCATTATGTGCTGGTAACCGGAGCGCTGTATTCCATTATTGCTGCATTTTATTACTGGGTGCCGAAGTGGACTGGTAATATGTACAACGAAACCCACGGTAAGATACACTTCTGGTGGTCGACAATCGCGGTAAATGTATTGTTTTTCCCACAGCATTTTCTCGGTCTTGCCGGTATGCCACGACGCATTCCGGATTACTCGCTTCAGTTCGCAGAGTTCAACATGATTTCGAGTATTGGTGGTTTCGCTTTTGGACTCGCGCAGATTTTTTTCCTCTACATAGTCGTACAAACTATTAAAGGTGGTGAAAAGGCCAGCGGAATTGTCTGGGAAGGCGCGACCGGTCTTGAATTCGAGCAGTTGCCTTCGCCGCCGCCATACCATAGCTTTACCGTAGCACCGGAAGTTAAATAACTACATCGGTATGAATTTAAACCCCGGTCTAGTGGCGCAGCCGATGCAGGAAGAAGAGCGAGGTAGCAGGTCGAGGCAAGATCGTAAGCGACGGCTCTGGCTTATCGTTATTGCGCATTTTCTGATTGTAGGAACATTTTTCGTCGCATCGTTTTTATGGGGTGACTTTGGATGAAGTCAACGGCACTCAAGTTAAGTTTGATCCCGGTGTTGATGTTTGGTTTTGGTTTTGCCCTGGTACCTTTATACGATGTCTTTTGTGACATTACCGGGATCAATGGAAAAACCGGGCGGGTTGAGGCATCGACAATCGATGCCAACCAGGTAGATATCTCAAGGACAATTGAAGTCCGGTTCCTGGCTAGCACCAATGCCGGACTGCCCTGGAGTTTTGAGCCGGCGGTGACAAAAATGGAAGTTCACCCCGGCAAGTTGTACGAGGCGATGTATCGGGTTAAAAGCAGCTCAGCAGAGCCAACAACAGGACAGGCAATCCCCAGTGTTTCACCAGGGCTTGCAGCTGAGCATTTTAATAAGACCGAATGCTTTTGTTTTACGCAGCAGGAACTGGCCGGGTATGAAAGCCGGGATATGCCGTTACGATTTATAATCGATAGTGCCATCTCGGAAAATATTGAACAGATTACACTGTCCTATACCTTTTTCAGCGTCGAAACAAGTTGAGACAGAATTTGAATAACAAGTATTGAATTCAGGATAAAGAGAGAGACTAATCATGAGTACAACTTCCGCAGACGAATATTATATTCCACACGGCACCCATTGGCCTATTGTCGGTTCTATTGGCCTGACCACAACTGTTGTTGGATTTGCCCGGTTCCTGCATGGTGCCGAAATAACCATG
>JBGUEB010000152.1:0-8411 GCA_041821565.1 Gammaproteobacteria bacterium
GCCCGCCGATGCATAGCAATAGCTATGGATCAAGGGGGCTCGATCAACCTTGGCAGCTAGATTTTTCCTGAATTCGTTCAGGCACAAACTGTAATTTTCAACTATCTCAACATTCCAAGATAAATTATTGAATGATAAGGTATTCATCAAAATGGCGGCCGCCTTCGTGCAATATGCGGGCTAGCTACTTAGTGCTGTTTTACTCCACGAGCGACTGTGTAGGTTTTGCCCTGTTTGATTTTTTCGTAGTTACCAAATACTTCGTGAAAACCGCGTTTGAAAAACTGTCGTAGGCCGGTAATGGTGACGATATAGAAAGAACCACCCGGTTTCAGGTGCTCGAGTGCATCGAACAGGTAAATGTATAACATTTCCTTGCCGACTTTGGCCGGGATGTTGGAAACAATTAGATCAAATTTTTGTTTCGGAATTTGATCGAAACCATTACTCAATTGGCAGCTGGCGTTGTCGATTCTATTTAATACTCGGTTTTTCTCCGCGTATTCAACCGCGATAAAATCCTTGTCGACCAGCAGGGTATGACCGCCGGGTGCAGACTTTGCCATGCATAAACCGAGTATTCCATAGCCACAGCCAAGATCCAGGCAATCGTCGTTCTCTTCGATAACCATGTAATCAAGCAACATTTGAGATCCGTCATCGATCGCCCGCGGTGAAAACAGCCCCCAGGTCGAATAAAAAGTCAGCGCATGGTTACTGGCACGCGACTGAATTTTCAGGTCTTGCCGGATCTTTTTGTTATAGCCTTTCAAATCAATCATATAGTCAGGTGTTCAGATATGTTCAGCATCGATTAAGCTGCGCCTGGTATCCTTTACAACAGTGAATGGCTTTGCCACAATGTTGTGAATTATTTGCCAGCATTAGTTATCAATAATATTTATCAATATTATCTAATGGCATGCCAGTATTTACTACCCGGGAGTTTGGTTTTATGAGGTTTTTATTGCCGATAGTCTGTTCATTGATGTTAATTTTGAGTGGTTCAGCCTACGCTGATAAGGCGGCTGGCCAGTCTGCCTATTCGGCCAAAGGTTGTATCGGATGTCACGGTGCTGGCGGTAAAAGCGTCGTCCCAACTTATCCTTCGTTGATCGGTAAGAATGTTGATTTTGTGCGTAAAAACCTGACCGATTTTCGTAGTGGTGCACGCAAAAACCCAACCATGAATGCGATGGCGGCTGGCCTAAGCGACACCGATATAGAAAATCTTGCTAGCTATATCGATAGTTTGAAGTAGATTCAGGAATTTCTGGATTTAGATAATTACCCTAAATAAAAAAGCCAGTATTTGCTGGTTTTTTTATGCATGGATAAAAATTTTCCCTGATGGAACCGGGTCTTCCGGGCTGAAATGGGTCCGAATTTCGTGTACATTGCTAGCAAATAAACAATAAGGAATCAAGCATGTCGGATTTTCTAGTTGCCCCATCGATTCTTTCCGCTAATTTCGCGAAACTGGGTGAAGAGGTCGATAATGTCCTTGCCTCCGGGGCTGATATTGTTCACTTCGATGTGATGGATAATCACTACGTGCCAAATCTGACCATTGGTCCGTTGGTTTGCGAAGCGCTTCGTAATCATGGAGTTACTGCTCCGATTGATGTCCACCTGATGGTCAAACCAGTAGACCGAATCATTCCCGACTTTGCAAAGGCAGGTGCCAGCTATATTACCTTTCACCCCGAGGCCTCGGACCATATTGATCGCAGTCTGAGCCTGATTCGGGAATGTGGTTGTCGCTCGGGCCTGGTATTTAATCCGGCGAGCCCCTTATCGCACCTCGACTATGTGCTAGATAAGGTCGATATGATATTGCTGATGTCAGTTAATCCGGGATTTGGAGGGCAGAGTTTTATTCCAGCGACACTGGATAAACTACGCCAGGCAAGGCAGTTAATTGACAGCTCCGGTCTTGATATACGACTCGAGGTCGATGGCGGTGTTAAGGTAGACAATATCGCCGAAATAGCAGCAGCAGGCGCCGATACCTTTGTTGCCGGTTCAGGTATTTTCGGATTTGCTGACGACGGTGACGCCAATCGCTATGACAGCATCCTGGTCAAAATGAGAAACGAGCTGGCACGGGTTTGAGTTCGATAAAAGTTCCTGAAATGGTACTAATCGACATCGATGGTACCCTTGTCGATAGTGTGCCCGATCTGGCCTACTGCATCGATGCGATGCTGGCGCAACTGGATATGCCCGCACGAGGTGAGGCAGCCGTGCGGCGTTGGGTTGGTAACGGAATCGAACGCCTGGTCAAACGAGCACTCGTCAATGCCGACGACGGCGAACCCGACGAGTCACTATTTTCGCTAGCCCTGCCAATTTTCAAATCCATTTACGCGCAAAATACTTCGACTCGCAGTCAGCTCTACGATGGTGTTGAGCAAGGGCTGGATTATTTGCAAAGACGTGGCTATCGGATGGGTTGTGTAACTAACAAGGCTGCCGAGTTTACGCATCCCCTGCTACGAGATCTTGGCCTGGCAAAATATTTTGAAGAAACAGTTTGCGGTGACGATACTCCGAAGTTAAAACCTGACCCCCTGCCTTTACTGTATGCGGCGCAAAATATGGGAGTCGACCCACAGCGGTCGTTGATGATCGGAGATTCGAGCAATGATGTAGAGGCCGCACGCGCGGCTGGTTTCCAGGTCATTTGCACCAGCTATGGTTACAACCATGGTGAAGATATTCGTAGATATGAGCCGGATGCTGTGATAGATTCGATGGCCGAGCTCGAAAAGCTGATCTAAATCCAATGATTCAAAAACGTAAACAAGACAAGGTACTCAATATCCGCTGGCGATGGTGATCTCCCGCTGTTGTTGTTGTGTCGTACCCTGTTAACCCGTTTTGAGTCATTGCCATGAACCTTAAGCAATTTAGCCAAATTAAGCATAAATATAACCGTATTCCTCTGGTGCGCGAAGTGCTCGCCGATCTGGATACGCCGCTCAGTACCTATCTGAAACTAGCTAACGAACCCTACTCCTACCTGTTCGAATCGGTGCAGGGAGGTGAAAAATGGGGGCGTTATTCAATCATTGGCCTGGCCTGTAGCACGCGACTGAAGGTTTATGGTAGCAAGATAATAATCGAAACGGACGGTGCCATTGTTCGTGAGGAAGACAGCAACGACCCTTTGCGATTCATCGAAGATTATCTGGATTCTTTCAAGGTAGCCGAGGCCGAATGTCTGCCAAAATTTCATGGCGGTCTGGTGGGTTACTTTGGTTATGACACGATTCGTTACGTCGAACCTAAGCTGGCCGATTGTCCCAATCCCGACAAACATCACACCCCCGATATCCTGTTAATGTTGAGCGATGAACTGGTGGTTTTTGATAACCTGTCATCGCGTATGTTCCTGATAGTGCATGTTGATCCCTCGCAGGAAGAGAGTTGGGCCGATGGCCAGAAACATTTGACCAGGCTCGAGAAAAGGCTGCTCGAAACACGACTAAACCGGCAGCCAAAGCCAGCACAACAAAAGGTGCGCGAAGACGATTTCACCTCCGAGTTTACGCGCGAGGGATTCGAATCTGCGGTTGATCGGGCGCGCCAATACATCATCGATGGTGATGCCATGCAAATCGTATTGTCACAGCGGCTATCGATACCTTTTAAGTCTGAACCAATCGATTTGTATCGCGCCTTGCGCAGTCTCAACCCGTCCCCCTATATGTATTATCTGAACCTGGATGATCATTTTGTGGTTGGGTCGTCACCTGAAATTCTGGTGCGTCTGGAAGACCAGGCGGTTACGGTTCGGCCGATAGCCGGTACACGGCCCCGGCATAAGGATGCGCTACGTGATCTGGCGCTCGAAAAGGAATTGCTTGGTGATCCAAAGGAACTCGCAGAGCACCTGATGCTTATCGACCTGGGTCGAAATGATGCGGGTCGTGTGAGTGAGACCGGTAGCGTCGAATTGACTGAAAAAATGATAGTTGAACGCTATTCGCATGTAATGCACATCGTTTCCAATGTCGAGGGAAAGCTAAAACCCGGTTTGTCGGCGATGGATGTATTGCGTGCGACATTTCCGGCCGGAACGGTTTCCGGGGCGCCAAAGATTCGGGCGATGGAGATAATTGATGAACTCGAACCCGTCAAGCGAGGTATTTATTCCGGTGCAGTGGGTTATATTTCCTGGAGCGGAAATATGGATACCGCGATTGCAATACGCACCGCGGTAATTAAAGATGAGCAACTCTATATCCAGGCCGGCGCCGGTATTGTTTATGACTCGGTTCCCGAAAACGAATGGCTGGAAACAATGAACAAGGCGCGCGCGATATTCAGAGCCGTGGCGATGGCTGAGTCAGGGCTGCCGGCGCGGGACCCTTGCGCGCATAGTCAGGAGTCTATGTCATGAAAGTGCTAATGATAGACAACTATGATTCGTTTACCTATAACCTGGTGCAGTACCTGGGTGAACTGGGCGCCGGGGTTGAGGTGGTCCGTAACGACCAGGTAAGCGTAGACGATATTCTTGCTAGCGATGCGAGTCATATTATGATTTCTCCCGGCCCCTGTACGCCGAACGAGGCGGGTATCTCGATGGCCGCGATAGAGGCCCTGGCTGGTACTAAACCCTTACTGGGTGTTTGTCTCGGACATCAAAGTATTGGCCAGGTTTATGGCGGGAAAATTATTCATGCCAATCAAATAATGCATGGCAAGACCTCGATGGTCAGGCATACCGGTGTTGGTGTATTTACTGGATTGACCAGCCCCTTTGAAGCAACCCGGTATCATTCACTCGTAATCGATAAAGAATCGATGCCTGACTGTCTCGAGCTAACTGCCTGGACAGAGAATGAAGATGGCAGTGTCGATGAAATTATGGGTGTGCGACATCGTCAACTGGCGGTTGAGGGTGTGCAGTTTCATCCTGAATCCATATTGACCGAATTCGGGCACGATCTGCTGCGTAATTTTTTAAAAATGTAATCTAGGGAGCCTCTGATCAATTCATGAATCAACATCTGCTAGTTAAAATAAGCCAGCTCTTCGTTGTAAATCTTACGAATCGAGTGACTATTCGCTGCGATTCACGCCTCGATCTGACTTATTTTAACGGCGCATCTGAGTGACTCAGAATTAATCAGAGGCTCCCTAGCTTGTTTTCGCTTGCGAAAATAAACTAATCGGGGAAATATCATGGATATTCAAACAGCAATAAAAACCGTCATCGCTGGCCAGGATCTGACCAGGCAAGAGATGACTGAAGTGATGCAGCAAATCATGACTGGCGAGTGCACACCAGCCCAGATTGGTGGATTCCTGGTGGGCTTACGAATGAAAGGCGAGAGCATCGATGAAATAACCGCCGCTGCTACCGTGATGCGAGAGTTATCAACAAGGGTCACTGTAGCGCCCGAATTCCTCGTCGATACCTGTGGAACCGGCGGCGACGCTTCCGGCAGTTTTAATGTATCTACGGCGAGCGCGATTGTGGCGGCAGCAGCAGGGGCAAAAGTGGCAAAGCATGGTAATCGATCGGTTTCAAGCAAATCGGGTAGCGCCGACGTTCTCGAGGCGGCTGGGGTGAACCTGGAAATAGATGCGGACGCGGTGGGCAGGTGTATCGAAGAGGTTGGTGTCGGTTTCATGTTTGCACCAAAACATCATAGCGCCATGCGTCACGCGATTGGCCCTCGTAAGGAAATGGCAGTACGCACCATTTTTAACCTTCTCGGGCCTTTGACCAACCCTGCCGGGGCACCCAACCAGGTGATCGGTGTTTTTGATGGGGAACTGGTCGAACCGCTAGCACAGGTGCTCAAACAACTGGGTAGCAAGCATGTCATGGTAGTTCACTCCGAGGATGGCATGGACGAAATTAGTATTTCGGCTAAAACCATGGTTGCCGAATTAAAGGATGGTGAAGTTACCAGTTTCAGCTTATCGCCGGCCGATTTTGGTCTCGAAATGGCCGAATTGAGCCAATTAAAAGTAGACGGGGTAGAACAAAGCCTGGCGATGATTCAATCGGTATTTTCGAATACTCCGGGTCCAGCACTCGATATCGTCTGTATGAATGCCGGCGCTGCTATATATGTCTGCGGTATCGCAGATTCACTGGAAGATGGTATTGCGCGGGCACAATCCGCTATTGCTGAGGGCAAGGCATCTGCAGTACTGGCGGCACTGGTTGTAAAAACAAACTCGTAATGATTGATTCGAGGGCCGATATTCTGAATCGAATTTTGCAACGCAAAACTGAAGAAATTGCTGCCAGTAAACAGGTTTTAAGCATTGATCAAATTCAGCGGCAGCTTGATGTGGCCCCGACGCCACGAGGTTTTGTAAGGTCACTGCAGGAGAAGCAATCCAGTGGTTTCGCGGCGGTTATAGCGGAGATCAAGAAAGCCTCGCCGAGCAAGGGCGTGATAAGAGAAGATTTCGATCCAGTACAAATTGCGCGGTCGTACGCAAAGGCCGGCGCTGCCTGTCTTTCGGTATTAACCGATCAAGATTTTTTCCAGGGGCACAACGATTTCCTGGTCGCCGCCCGCAACGCCTGTTCGCTGCCGGTTATCCGCAAGGATTTTATCATCGATTCCTACCAGGTCTTTGAGGCAAGAGCACTAGGCGCCGATTGTATATTACTGATTGTCGCTGCGCTGGAGGATGAAGCACTGACTGAACTCTACGCATTGTCCAGTAATCTTGGTATGGATACCCTGGTCGAGGTACATGACCAATCAGAACTTGAAAGGGCCCTGTGTCTTGATCTGGATATGGTGGGTATCAATAATCGTAATCTACGTACCTTTAAAACACGATTGTCAACGACGCTCGACTTACTCGATCAGGTTCCTGAGGGTTGCCTGGTGGTAACGGAAAGTGGAATACACTGCAGCGAGGATGTGAAACTGATGCGCGATCATGGTGTCAACAGTTTTCTCGTTGGTGAAGCTTTCATGCGCGCCGACGAACCTGGCGATGAATTGAAGGCTTTGTTTTATAGTTAATGCTTTATGCGGCTATCGGGTTCCGAACACCACGATAGTTTTACCCTGCGCTGTAATCAGTCCGTCTTGTTCCAGGGTCTTCATTACACGGCCGGCCATTTCGCGCGAGCAACCGACTATTTTGGCTATTTCCTGGCGTGTAATTTTGATCTGCATACCATCCGGGTGGGTAATAGCGTCTGGCTCACGCGCCAAATCCAGCAAAGTTCTCGCCACTCGACCGGTTACATCCATAAACGCCAGATTGCTGACTTTGCGGCTGGTATTGCGTAAGCGGCTAGCCAGTTGTGAAGACAACTGAAACAGAATTTCGGGCGTTTCCCTGGCTAATGCCATGAACTGTACATAGTGAATTTCCGCGACTTCACAGGGAGTTCGGGTGTTAATCCAGGCGCTGCGTTCAATATCCTCTTCGAACAAACCCATTTCACCAAAAAAGTCGCCAGGATTTAGATAGGCAAGCACTATTTCGTTGCTATCCTCGTCCTCGATCACTACGCTGACCGAACCGTCGATGATATAGTACAGGGTTTCGGATTTATCCCCGGCGTGAATTATGGTGCTGCGCGCCGTATATTTCTTTACGTGGCAATGATGTAAAAAACTTTCTAGCGCGAGGTTTTCACGGGGTACTAACCTGGTGAGGGATATATCAGTCATCGGTGCAAATTGTTTTATATTTTTAGTCAACATAACAAATCACGATTTTCTAGTGACAACATTATTATAGGTGGACTTGAATGAAATGCAGGGTTAAGTGGCTCGACCATATGACATTCGTTGGTGAGTCTGGTAGTGGTCATGCGGTTGTTATGGATGGTGCGCCGGAACATGGTGGGCGAGATTTGGGAATTCGACCAATGGAGATGTTGTTACTGGGGCTTGGCGGCTGTACCGCATTCGACGTTGTCATGATTCTGAACAAGTCCCGCCAGGGTATTGTCGATTGTGAGGTTTCGATTGATTCAGATCGGGCTGACGAGGTGCCGAAAGTCTTTACCAGAATTCATATTCATTTCATAGTCAGTGGTAATAATCTGGATGCGGCCAAAGTTGAAAAGGCGGTGAATCTGTCGGCAGATAAATATTGTTCAGCGTCTGAGATGTTAGCGAGGACAGCTAAAATCACCCATGATTTTGAGATTGTGGAATTAGGGAGCCTCTGATCAATTTATCATGTACTATCGAAGTATGGACACTTCCCAGGCTATTGACGCATTTTCTGCGCTTGCGCATGAGACACGACTGACGGTTTTTAGACTGCTGATAAAAGAAGGTGAGCAGGGTTTGTCAGCGGGTATTATCGCACAACAACTCAAGGTACAGCCTTCCACACTCACGGCGCATCTCCATATTCTAAGGCGCTCGGGTTTAATTCAATCTACCCGGCAACGGCAA
>JBGUEB010000153.1:0-8408 GCA_041821565.1 Gammaproteobacteria bacterium
GTGCTGAGTGATCCGGGAACCAGATTCGAGTCGCAGGCTGATCAAACATTTTATTTAAAAATTCCTGATCTATCCCGCGGGCCTTAAACAATGCAAGGTCGCGCTGCTGTTCCACACGTAAGTCATAAAATTGAACAAACTGACTATATTTGGTTGTTTCTATCCAGTACTGATGAAAGCCGAGCTTTCCCTGGGTACTAATATAACGTTGCTTACCGCCGATAAAAGCAGTAGTACAGGCCGAGCTACATTCCTCATAGACATAGGTATCAATTCCATGTTCGGTGAATAACTTGGCCAGACCCCGACCTTCATAAATATGGCCACCACGGCTTTGCAGTACAACCGATCTAATCTGAGGATACGCATCAAGCGTTGATCGAACCGCTGTCGTAATGCCAATATCCAGATCACCGCGAATAATAAGATTCTGTTGATCTTCACTCACGTTTAACTGGTACTCCACCTTGCCTCCTGGCCGAGAGTAGGATTCGACTTGCTTGAGGTAAAATAAAGTGCCCTGGATGACTTCGAGGCAATAAACCAGTGTAAATAAGATCGTCAACAGGGCGAATCCCTGTAGGGCACGGGTTTTTATGAAATTTTTATGTTCGATGTAATCGAATTCAATGGCGCGCAATAGCCCGATCAATTGCCAGGGGAAAATAATCAGGCGGGTGAGGAACAGTGAGGCCAGCGTCAGGCTGATTAATTGGGTGGGGTCTGCGGCTAGCTTCGAGAGAAGGAATAGCTCCGCGTAGGAAATGACGATGAGCAGGGCGACCAGGTTGACCCACAGGGTTATACCGAGCGGGAGTTTGCCGAGCCAGTGGGACATCAGGAAAGACATTTAGCTATCTTACCTGATGAAGGTTTGGTTTAGTTCACCAATGCCGACATATCCTGCCACCCCACAGGTGCAGGATGCCGGGATAGCTTTGCCGGTTAAGCGGCAGACATGCCGCGCAATCGTTCATTACGGCGACGTAGCAATTCGAGTACGGTCAGCAGGATGATGGAGAAGGTGACCAGGATGCTTGCCACCGCCAGGATCGTCGGGCTGATCTGCTCGCGGATACCGGAAAACATTGCCCAGGGTATGGTGCGCTGTTTAACGCTGCCAACAAACAGTACCACGACCACCTCATCGAAAGAGGTGATGAAGGCAAACAGGGCGCCGGATATAACGCCCGGCGTTATCAGGGGCACAGTGATATAAAAAAATGTGCGCGTGGGTGCTGAGCCGAGGCTGGCTGCCGCACGGGTCAGGCTATGGTCGAAACCGACCAGCGTTGCCGTCACCGTAATCACCACAAACGGCGTAGCCAGGGCCGCATGCGCCAATATTACCCCAATGTAAGAACCCTGCAGTCCAATGCGTGAGTAAAAGAAAAACATGCCCGCGGCCGAGATAATGAGCGGTACCACCATGGGTGAAATTAAAATCCCCATTATGGTCGTTTTATACGGGAACTCGGGCCGGCTCAATCCCAGTGCAGCCAGGGTACCGAGAAAGGTCGATATCAACGTGGAAAAGAAGGCAATTATGAGTGAATTTCTAACCGCCGATTGCCAGGTGCTGCTGGTAAAAAACTTTTCATACCATTGCGTCGAGTATCCCGCGGGATCAAACGACAGCATTTCCGGGGTAAAGGTGAAATAGGGTTGGGCATTAAACGACAGTGGGAACATTATCAGGATAGGGAAAATTAAAAAAAAGAAAATCATTCCACAAATGATTCGAAAGCAGTAATACCAGATGCGCTCGCTCGTCTCCGCGTGTAATGGTAATGCCATAGCTATGCCTCCCTAACCGAACTTCATGTTGTCAATACCCACTATCTTGTCATACAGGATATAGAGGGCCAGCACCAGCAATAACAGGATCGTTCCGAGCGCTGCGGCCAGGCCCCAGTTCAGAGATTCAGAAATATGATAGGCAATAAAGTTACTGATCATGGTGCCGTTGGTACCCCCAACCAGTGCGGGCGTAATGTAAAAACCAATCGACAGGATAAATACCAGTATGCCACCGGCGCCAATCCCGGCGATCGTATTGGGGAAATAGATTCGTCTGAACGCGGTAAATGGCGTCGCCCCCATCGAGCGTGCCGCGCGCATGTAGCTGGGTGGAATGGTTTTCATGACGCTGAACAGCGGTAAAATCATAAAGGGCAACAGGATGTGCGTCATTGAGATGATGGTACCCGTCTGGTTATGAATCATTTGCAAACGGCTGTCGTCCCCGATCAGGCCAATGCCGACCAGAAAATCGTTGATCACCCCTTCTTTTTGCAGCAGAGCAATCCAGGCGCTGGTACGCACCAGCAGCGAAGTCCAGAAAGGCAGCAACACCATAATCATCAACAGGTTACTGGTGCGGGTTTTAAGCGACGCCAGTAAAAACGCAATCGGATAACCCAGCAGTATAGTAAGGAAGGTAATCAAACTGCTCATATAGAGCGTTCGCTTGAACAGTGTGATATAGATTTGCTTGTTTTCTGCCTTGAATCCAAGGCCGGAGGACGTCATTTGTGCGTCAAGGGCCGCGTAGTAATAAGACGCCGTATATTTTGCGCTCTCGCGCTTAATCAGTTGCCAGTTTTCTATATTCTTCCACTTCTTATCGATACCCAGAATGACATCGGTGTAACTTGTTTCCAGTTTATCCGGGTCGAAGCGCAGTAGTTTTCGCCCTGTTTTACGAAACAGGCTGGACATCCCCGAAGCTTCGTAATTAAGACGCTTACCGACTTTATTGATGGTTTTCGCTTTGGCGGCAGCCTGCCCGTCCAGTACCATCGCCTTGAATACAGCCTCATCGGGCAGTTCGCCGCTTGACTCGTCCCATTCGCCCAGCAAAGCGGTGGTTTTCGGCAATATCTCATGCAAGATTTTGTTGTCGACGCTTCGCGAAAGCATATCGAAAATGGGAAAGAGAAAGGTAACCGTAACGAACAGGAACAACGGTGCGACCAACAACAGTGCGGTCCGTTTCCGATATCGCAAGGTGCGCGACAGGGCCACCTTTAACGGCGTACCGTCCGGAGTCTTCAGTAATTCGGGATTGACGTTGGTTTCACTCATTGCCTTACTTAATTCCTGCAAGTTTATTATCGTTGTGAGAGTCTCAATCCTGAGTATTTACTCCGCTTAGTTGACATGCGGCGTAAATACTCAGGATTGAGCCGGAATTCAGTATGAATTCCGGCTCATCAATCTCTAGCTGTGTGCTATGAAGCTACCCAGGATTCAAAGCGTTCACGTAGCTCATCCGTATGGTCTGCCCACCAACTCACATCCTTCAGGATGGTATGCTTGGCGTTCGCCGGGTCCGTTGGCATATGCGGGCCCATATCGATACCCAGCACCGCGTGCTTGCCCACCATCGATGCCGATGAAGCGCGTGCGGGACCGTACGCAATGTACTTGGACTGATCCGCCAAACGCTGCGTATCGGTAGCGAATTTCAGGTATTCCATGACTTCAGCCAAATTTGGTGCACCTTTTGGAACAACCCAGCCGTCAAGCAAAAAGAGCTGCCAGTCCCACATCATGCCAATGGGCTGCTTGTTCTCTTCGATGGCGGCAAATAAACGACCGTTATAGGCGGATGCCATAACCACTTCGCCGTCTGCCAGTAACTGACCCGGTTGTGCACCTTTAGTCCACCACACTACCTGATCCTTGATGGTATCCAGCTTGGCAAAGGCGCGATCCACACCCTCTTCTGTATCCAGCACGTCATAGACGTCAGCCGCATCGACGCCGTCAGCAATGAGAGCCCACTCGAGGTTACCTGCAGGGTGTTTCTGTAGTGAACGTTTGCCCGGAAATTTTTTCAGGTCGAACACATCGTTGATAGTCGTTGGGGCTTCTTTTAATAGATCAGTTCGGTAACCAAAAGTGGTTGAGAAAACAATCTGGGGAACGAAACAGGGTGAAACTGTGGCGGATGCGCCAAAATCATCCTTTGCTGATGTGCCGTCTGGCGCAGCCAAGAAGTCCTTGTCATAATCAAATTCGATCAGCAAACCTTCGTCGCACAGAGCGATCGCTGTGTCGGGCTCCACGTCTACCAGATCCCAGCTCACGTTGCCGGCTTCGGCCTGGGCACGAATCTTGGCCGCTGCTTCCGCAGATGAGTCATCATTGATTATTTTAATGTTGGGATTTTTGGCCATATAGGGATCATGATAAGCCAGTTGTTGACTCTTGGTATAAGCGCCACCCCAGGACACGACAACCATTTCGGTCTCGGCTGAAGCGACTGTGATACCCGCTGAACCGACTGCAATTGCAGTTGCCAGCATGGTTTGTTTAAAAACTGTTCTCATTTAATTTCTCCTCGGTCGATAATTAATATTTTATTTTACTAATTGTGAAGTGCTTGCTTCGATAGAAATTCAGCACTTTACTACTTTTACTGCTCTACTACTTACTTATGTACTTTCACCGTCCTTATCTTAGTCGGTCGGATCCAGTGCACGACAATCTTCTGTGGCCCAGCCTATACTGACCGTGTCACCTTCGGAAAGCTGGGCGTGAGCCATCGAATTAGGGATTTTGACAATAAAGTCTTCACGCCCACAGACTTGCATGCGGGTACGGATATGGTCACCAAGATAAATCAGTTCCATTGCCTTGGCATCGAAGTTATTTTCGTATTTGCCGGGCTCAGGATTGACTTCGACTCGCTCTGGACGCAATGACAGCGTAGCACGCTTGCCTTCGCCAGCAATGTTGACTTGCTTGGCAGAAATTACAGAACCGTCATCAGTCTTAATCTGGCAAGTATCACCATTGGCACTGGTGACGGTTCCCAGTAGGCGGTTATTGTCACCTATAAAATCTGCGACGAAAGCATTGGTGGGTTGTTCGTATAGTTCATCGGGCGGTGCAAGCTGTTGTACCACTCCATCGTCAAATACCGCTACACGATTAGACATCGTCAGGGCTTCACTTTGATCATGTGTCACGTACAAAACCGTTACCTGCAGGGTTTCGTGTATGTGTTTGATTTCGTATTGCATCTGTTCACGCAGATTTTTATCCAGCGCACCCAACGGCTCATCCATCAGTACCACGTCCGGGTCAAATACCAGGGCACGCGCGACGGCAACCCGTTGTGCCTGACCACCGGATAGCTGTCCGGGACGACGGTTGGCGAATTCACCAAGCTGCACCATGTCGAGCGTTTTTGTAACCTTTGCCTCACGCTCTGATTTACCCATACCGCGTACTTCCAGTGGGAAAGCAAGATTTTCACCCACCGTCATGTGCGGGAAAAGTGCGTAGTTCTGAAACACCATGCCGATACCGCGTTTATGTGGCGGTGTTCGATTGATAGGTTGTCCAGCAAGATAAATCTCGCCACTGGTGGCTGGCTCGAAACCTGCGAGCATCATCAAACAGGTCGTTTTTCCCGAGCCCGATGGGCCGAGCATGGTTAAAAATTCTCCTCGTTCCATATCCAAATTGAAGTCTTTGACGACGAGAGATTCGCCATCATAACTTTTTTGGACATTTTCGAAGCGAACCAGAATATCTTTCGCTGATGACATAATTATTATTTTGGTTATTTGTTGTGACGGGCAGACCGTAACTTATCTAATTTTTGATGTCAAACAAGTTAGTAATCTGATGGCGTACTCCCCTGTTAATAGCCGAAGTCGGAATTTAGAGTTTAAGCAGCCTTTAATTTAGTTTAAATATACATCCTGTATATCCAGGGCCTCAAGTTCGGCAATAAGCAGCCCACAGAAGTGAATGACTGGTCTCGATAATTGAGCATGAGAAGATCTATAAAATCACCTCAGGAGATCGATTATTTACGCAAAGCCTCCGATATTGCAGATAAAACACTGCGAGTCATCTTAAATCGTATCAAACCAGGCGCCGCGCACGCAATTGCGTGGCCATGTCGGCTAAATCCATTATTTCTCTCGGCGGTAATGCTGGTTAAAGATCAAATTCAGGATTTATCAGGGTCTATCGGTATTATCTTCCAAACCTGTCAGAAGTAGTGGGCCATCCAGGCGGCGTAACGCTCATTGACTGGTTCACCGAATTCAGCCCACCAATTTGGGTCGGCTACCAGGGAACGCGGCATGACCTCCGGACGGCTGGGCAGGTGCTCCATGATATTCTTGCCATTATGGAACCAGGGCTCGCCTGCTTGTATGATTTCGAAAGCAGACTGCCGCATTGGACCATAGTTAATGTAACGAGCCAGACCTGCCTGCCGCTCAGGTGCAGAAGCCCATACCAGGAACTTCTTCGCTTTCTTGGCGTTGGGCGCACCTTTAAGCAGAACCAGCCAATCTTTTTCCAGTATCTGTCCGTCCCATACGGTGACGAACTTTTCGTTTTCAGACAATACGGCAGCGCCGATACGATGGTTGGAAGCCAGTGACATCGATACCTGGCCCGACTTCACCAGTTGTAGTGGCTCCGCGCCAGAAGACCAAAATATCGCGTGGTCTCCGATCTTATCCAGCATCTTGAATGCCCTGTCGATACCTTCATTGGTACTCATGACGTTATACACTTCTTTAACAGCAACACCGTCAGCCAGTAGCGCCATTTCGATCAGCGCGTTAGGCCGGGTATGAATACCGCGCTTGCCGGGAAATTTCCGAACGTTAAAGAAATCGGCGATCGTCGTAGGCTTTTTACCGACAAAAGTATCTTCTTGATAAAATGGTACATAAGACCAGAAGGCCTGCGGTACTACACAGTTATTCGGGGGTGAGACGAGCATGTCATCGTCCATTGAAATGCCATTGGCTGTTGGCGTGAACATGCTGCGGTCGAGTTCTTCGAACAGGCCTTCATCACATCCAACACGGGCCTCGTGTGGTAATACGTCGACAATATCCCAGGTCACGTTGCCCGATGCTACCTGTAGCCTTATTCCGTCAAGTCCACCCTCGTAATTGATAAAGTTGACCTTGCCTTTCTTCCAGGTGTCAGCATAGGCTTTCTGTTGTGCGGCGGTATATGCACCACCCCATGATGTGATGTTCACGTCAGCCTGTGCGATTACAGGGATAGCAGCCACTATCATGGTCAGCAAAGCGTGCTTTAGTGATTTGTTCATAAAGTTCTTCTCCTTTTCAGTTTGCTCTTTCGGGATATCTGTGCGAGTCGGATTTGCGACGGATTCCATATGATACTCGAATAAAATTTTAATACAGGAGGTTTTAGTTATTTTTTTGAGATTGGTTACAATGAGTCCCTGATAAATTGTTTCAGGTTCCTCCTGTTTATTCATATCGGTTGGATCTGACCAAAAAGAACGCTATTCTCGTATCGAGTTTATGGTCTTGAGTAAAACCAGCCTCAGTCGGCTACCCTTAATTTATATTGCAAAGAACAAACAAAGTGAAGGAATTTGATTACATAATTGTCGGTGCGGGTTCGGCAGGCTGTGTGCTGGCGAATCGTCTGTCCGCAATTCCCGACAACAGGGTGTTACTCCTTGAGGCTGGTCCCAGGGACTGGAATCCCTGGATTCATATTCCAGTGGGTTATTTTAAAACCATGCATGACCCGAAACTGGACTGGTGTTATAACACTCAACCGGACCCGGGAATTGGCGGTCGAAGCCTGCAGTGGCCGCGCGGTAAGGTGCTCGGTGGATCCAGTTCACTCAATGGGTTGCTTTACGTGCGGGGGCAGGCCGAGGACTATGATCGCTGGGCGGCGCTAGGAAACCAGGGTTGGAGTTTTGCGGAGGTTTTACCTTATTTCAAAAAATCGGAAGACAACCAACGCGGTGAGAATGAATACCATGGCGTCGGTGGCCCACAAAAAGTGTCGGATTTAAGGCTTCGACGGCCGATTGCCGAGCATTTCATTAAAGCGGCAACCGAAATCGGCATCCCACTCAATCGCGATTACAATGGCGCGGCGCAGGAAGGCGTCGGTTATTTTCAACAAACTGCCTCCAGGGGCTTGCGCTGGAGTACCGCGAAAGCTTTTTTGAGGCCCGCGAGACAGCGGCGTAACTTAAAAATCATTACGAATGCACAGGTAACCAGGTTATTGCTAAACGGGCGTTCGGTAACGGGGCTTGAATACAGCCAGGGTAATGCAATCCACGGGGTAAATGCAGCTGCCGAGGTGATCTTGAGTGCGGGTAGCATTAATACACCGCAGATATTACAAATTTCAGGTATAGGCGATGCCGATGTGCTGGATGCCGCCGGCGTCGATACCCTGCATCAATTGCCGGGTGTGGGCAAGAACCTGCAAGATCATTTGCAGATACGGCTGGTATTCAAAACCAGCGAACGAACTCTGAATGATGAACTGAATAATCCGTTGAAGAAACTCAGGGTTGGTCTGCAATACTTTTTAACCCGAACCGGGCCTCTGACCCTCGCCGCCAGCCAGGTTGCTAT
>JBGUEB010000154.1:0-8390 GCA_041821565.1 Gammaproteobacteria bacterium
GCGACCGAAGAGTGCGCAGGCATAGTCGACACTATGTTTAGCGCTCTGACCGAGCTAAAGTCATGCAGGGTGTGGCATAGCGTCGTCGCAGTACGACTGCATGGATGCAGCGGTCCGGCGTCCAGGAGGTAGAGCAACGCACGGAGCAGTTGTCGAGAAGGGTGGTGAGAAATGCGGGTTAAGACTGCCCTGCACAGCCGGATGTTAAACAGTTCTGTCGGCGAGGGTTTGTTTAATCATTGGCACTGAGATTTTTTTTTGTGCGGTTAGTGAAGCGGCATCAAGAATACGTAAGATTCTGATTTGTTCTGAGAGACGTCGTGAATAATGAGTCAAAAGATAGGCGATCACCTCTTTCGACAAATCGATACCCAACAACCCCGCTCGAAACATGATAATGTCACCGATTCCGGTTTCGTCGGTGGTTGGTAACTGCAGCAACAATGCCCAGGCCAGCCTCGACTTAAAATCGGCTAGTTCGCAATGTAGCTTCAGTGGGTTGTCCGAAGTGGTGAATATTAATTTCAATTCGCCTCTGTTGCAGAGGTTGATTATTTGATAGAAGCGCTGTTCCCAGCCCCGATGACCACAGAGGGCATCAAGGTTGTCCACGACAAGAAGATGACAGCTGGCGAGGTCTTCAAAAATTACCGGATCGTCCTGCACCAGCTCGGCGCCATCATAAAGTTGAAAACTAATAGCCTGCTGACGTGCGAAATGAGCGCTGGCATTGACGAGGTGGGTTTTACCGCTATCAACCCCACCCCACAACCCGATCATCGACTCACCATCACCAGCAATCAGCGAGCACAGGCTCTGCGTAATAAAATCGCTTTGCTCAGAAAAAAAATTGTCGAAACTATATTGCCTGTCGAATGCCAGCGGCAGTGCTATCTGAACAGCTTTAATTAGAAGCCTCCCGATCAATATAGGCATAATTCAGAAATACCTGGCTATCGTCCTGTGTATTCACCTGGGGCAATTCCAGTTGTTCGAGCACCTCGCCCAATTCAATTAAGCGTTGAAGGTCCTCGCTACTATTTCGTAGTTTAATTTTAAAGGTCACCTCATCATCCGATATTAATGAAACACGAACCGAATCAACTACCGACAGGGATTCCAGATATCCCTGTACCGAAATCAGGTTATTAAATTTTGATAAAGATGAAACCTTTAGAAACAGGCTTTGATCTACGCGTCGATGGTCTTCCAGGGCATACTCCAGGGCCAGTACTCGCGCCAAATGTTTAATCGCCTGATCGACAACGCTTTGCTTGGAAGACCCCTTGTATTGCCATTTAAATATTTGATCCTCGAAGCGAACTTCCCAATCTCCATTCCAGCCCTCTCCGCTACGGCCGATTATCTGGCCGATAACCAGCGCATCCGGTGCATATCGATCTGCCATAATTTCAATGTTTTCATACTGGCGCGAGACGATATCACCAATATTTAGCAGGGCTATGTCTTCAAGATCCATCAATGGAAACAATAAGGGTACCCCGAGCTTAACTGCCGCATCGTCAAGTAAATCAACTATTTCAGGTGTGGTATCTGCAGACACCAGGCGAATAGTTTCATTAACGTCATAGCTAATGATTAAAAGACTACCCGGACGCTCCCAACCCCAAATCGGAAAATTATTTTCACGTAACAGGCCTTCGATTAGTTGCTGATTAAAATCAATTTTTATAAAAAGTTGCCCTGCATCAAAGGCCTCGGCATTTTCGTCTTTTCGAGTGATATACCTGAATTGCTTAACATAGCGGGCACTATTCTGCATTGGTCGTTTGAATGCTGGACTGCGAAGCGCATCGTCGGAGCCGCTTACCTTGATTACGACAAGTTTGAAAGCCTCCCCAAAAGCATCCAGGCGTAAACTCGTTGTCTGGTCCGCAACAGGCATTTCAATAGAGTAAAGTTCCTCGACGACGACCGCCTGCAAAGGTTGCACCGCTGACATGCCTATCAGCATAACCAGCATGCGAATAATCTTGTGATTCATAGTTCTCTCTGGTTTAGTGCCGAGCAGAATATGCTAAATTGAAGATTCCGGTCAGACATTTACATTCAAGGCGTGTAAAATAACACACCCGAATTATTTCCTGAACCTGCAAAACATGAATTCTCATACATCCCTCAGCTATCGCGACTCCGGGGTCGATATCGATGCCGGTAACGAACTGGTTGAACGTATCAAACCCGCGATCAAAGCAACCCACCGGCAAGGTTGTGTCGGTAGTATTGGTGGATTTGGTGGTTTGTTCGAACTGCCACTGGATCGATACCGTAATCCATTACTGGTATCAGGCACCGATGGTGTCGGCACTAAATTAAAACTCGCAATAGAAATCGAGAAATATGACAGCATAGGTATCGACCTGGTCGCGATGTGTGCAAATGACATAGCGGTATTGGGTGCCGAAGCTTTATTCTTTCTCGATTACTATGCCACTGGTCAACTGAGCATCGAGGTTGCCGAACAGGTAATCGGCGGTATAGCCACGGGTTGCCAACAGGCCGGATGTGCACTAATTGGCGGGGAAACCGCGGAAATGCCTGGTATGTATGCGGATGGGGATTTCGACCTCGCCGGATTTTGTGTCGGAATTGTAGAAAAGGAGGCAGTAATCAATGGCGAAAAAGTCAAAGCCGGCAATAAATTGATCGCCCTCGCCTCTTCCGGCCCACATTCCAATGGCTATTCATTAATCCGAAAAATAATAGAAGTCTCGAATGCAGACCTGTCGCAGGATTGCGCGGGCCAGACCCTCGCCGAGGCATTAATCGAGCCTACCCGAATATATGTTAAAAATTTGCTCGCTCTAAGCGCGAGTATTCCCGTGCTGGCGATGGCCCATATCACCGGTGGCGGCCTGCTGGAAAATATTCCAAGAGTAATGCCACCCAAATGTGCCGCGATAATCGATCGTTCGAGCTGGACCATGCCAACAGTATTCGAATGGTTGCAAGCCAGTGGCAAACTGGAGGCCACCGAAATGTACCGCACTTTTAACTGTGGTGTCGGTATGGTCCTGGTTATCGATGCGGCCGATGAGACGGAATGTCTGAGACAGTTAGAGTTGCTTGGTGAAAAATGCTGGGTTATCGGCGAAGTGGCCGAACAAGGCAGCGGACCCTCAATCGTTATCACATGACTAGCTCGCATATTGCATGAAGGGAACGAATTTCAGGGAAAAGCCGGTGAAACATGCGGGCTAGCACCACTATCGTTGTTTTGATATCGGGCAACGGTACTAATTTGCAATCGATAATTGACGCCATCGAATCCGGTCGACTGAATGCCAGTATAACTGCGGTTATCTCCAATAATCCTGATGCCTACGGGCTCAACCGGGCTAAAAATCATGGCATTCATACCCGTGTGTTCGACCATCGTCAATTCGCCACACGCGATGCCTTTGATCGGGAGTTGCTGCTTTATACGCAATCATATGATCCGGATTACATTGTCCTGGCGGGTTTCATGCGTATTCTCGGTTCATCCTTCATTCAGGCCAACAAGAATAAAATTCTCAATATACACCCCTCGTTGTTGCCTTTTTACAAGGGCTTAAATACTTACCAGCGAGCGATAGACAATGGCGAGACCGAACATGGTGTCAGCATCCACATAGTCACAGCCGAACTCGACGATGGCCCGGTCTTAATGCAGGGTCGCTACCCGATCGAAGAAACTGATGACCCTGCTGATCTGACCAGGAAAGGCCAGGGCCTTGAATACCGGATGTACCCAGAGTTGTTACAATTGATCAGTGAGAAAAGGTTAGAAATTGATGAACAGTCTGTTTTGTTCGACCAACAACTTATGCGGCAACCGATAGAATTTAAATTTAATCTGAGTAAAAGCACATGATTCACCGGAACCGATTAATTCGAAATCTAACAATAGGTTTCCTGCTCGTTATACAGTTACTGCCGGTAGCATCCGCAGAAGTCCCTTTGGCTGCTTTCGAGGCCAACTATGAGTTATTCTACGGTAAAACAAAAGCCGCTAAAGCCCGCTTATCTTTGTCGCAAACAGGTGACAACTGGCGTTGGCTCCTGAATACCAGGCCCGCTGGCCTCGGAGCCTTACTAACCAGCAAAGAACCCTACTCGGAAATCACTTTTGTGAGAATCGATGGCAATCACAGAACCCAACAAATTATAATTGCAGACGATGCTGAAAAGGCTAAAGAGCTGGAAACGGCAAAGTTTGACTGGAATAGTCGACAAGTTGAAACGCTGCGTGAAGATGTAACAAGTAACTTGCCATTGACCGGGGATGTTTACGATAGTCTCAGCATTCATCTGTTTTCGGCAAAAATGCTGGATGAAAATCTGCAACAGGCCAGTGTCGATTTTTATTATAAGGGTAAAGTGGTTAAATCGGAGCTGAAACAGCTCGAAAAAACGAGTATTACAATCAAGAAAAATGAAATCAATGTCAAGGTTATAGGGCAATCGGTTGAGGGCTCCAGAACCAAATATACCTATTATTACGATCCAGGCGCTCCCTACATACCGATGAGGATAATTTCGGGAAAACCAGACAAAACACCTACCACCTGGTTTTATGTGCCGGCTAAATGACTCGAACCTGACCTTTATTTGTTTTAATAGCTAGCCCGCATTTCTCACCAGCATTCGTCGCGAGGGTGTCGAGATGCCGCTGTGGCGGTCTGCGCGGACTGGAAGTCGATGCAGTCGTAGTCGACACTACGACAAATCGGCTGCAAGGAGCACAGACCGCCACAGCGAGCTTATCGGCATCCGCAGCAGGATACTGGTGAGAAATGCGGGCTAGCCCAACGAACTATCAGTTTTTATGCGAAAGATCCACTTCACCACAATGCTTCAGGATATGTCGATGAGCGGCCTGTTTGAGTTTAATCGCGACAACCCAGCTATCTTCTGTTCCCCCTTCAGGTACTACATCGGGTGTTATTGGCTGACCAATCGTACAGGTAATACGGCCACGGTGGGGCATCCAGTTTCCGGCTGGTAATATAGAACGGGTGCCTTGAATAGCAATTGGTACGACCTGCATATGGGCTTTTGCCGCGGTGATAAATGCGCCCATGTGAAAATCCTGTAATCCTGACACTCGCGTAAAAGTCCCCTCGGGAAAGAAGAAAAGCGACTGGGTTCTTTGACTGGCGCTGGCGATATCGTGGGCATCAATAACACCTTGTTGCTTGTCAAAGCGTTCCACGAACTCTGTGCCTACTCTTTTCAGTACCGGACCTGTGAAGATATTCCTGCGTAGCTCTCCTTTGGCGATAAAACTAAAATTACGGGGAATCGATGCGACTACGACAAAACTATCCAGATAACTGGCATGATTCGCCACAAATACCGAGATTTGCGATTCAGACGGTAAATTTTCTATACCATTCACCACGATCTTTGTTCCAGTAGCAAAAACCAGGAAACGTGCCAGGCCACGTGCTACCAGCCAACGCCATTGCAGGCGAGGTAATAACATCACGGATAACCAGGTGATACAGGCTAAAGCAGAAAACAGCGCCCAGCTATAAGCGGCATAAACACCATTGACAAAACTCTGCCGCAGGCGCCTGGTTACAGGCAACATGGATTGCAGTGTGGTGCGGGCGATTTGTAACCAAAATGCCTTCGGCGCCTGGCCAAGCATGCCTTGTTCGTATAGCTCTCGACAGGCCGAACGCCGTACTTTACCACTCGATGTTTTTAAAACCGTATGCGGCGGCGCGAGGATAATTTCATCCGGTGGTAAACCAATCAGGTCACTGGAGAGGACGCTGATTTGATTCTCCAGCGCCTGTTTGATCTTCGCGTCTGTTTCCCTGGTTTCCGCCAGTATCACCAGACGTTCGGTGGCTAAACGTTGGTCCTTCGCAGCAAATGCGGCGACACAACCGTTGCGTATACCTTCGATATTACCGACGACTTGTTCGAGTTCGGGTGGGTAAACATTGCGGCCTGCTCGAATAATGACATCCTTTATCCTTCCAGTAATGAAAATATCATCATCGGCGATATACGCGAGATCACCTGAATTTAACCAGTCACCGATAAATAACCTCTTCGTCGCTTCAGGATTCCGGAAGTATCCGGATGTCACCGAAGGACCACGAAACTGCAGATTACCTTTATACCGTTCAGGCAATTCCTTCCCGTCAGCATCGACTATACGAATCTGATGCCCGTTTAGTGCGTGACCACAGGCCACAAAACACAGGGCATTTTTGTCGGTTTGCTCGGCTGCTATGGCCTGCCCCGTGTGACTGAATTGATCGCGATTGATTCGATCGATAACTGGTTTTCGATGCAACGGTGGAAATGCCAGGCCCACCGAAGACTCCGCCAGACCATACACCGGCATCATTGTTTCTGGTTTGAAACCGACCGCCTGGAAACGACGCGTAAATCGTTCTATCGAGTCTGGACTCACCGCTTCTGCACCATTAAAGGCTAATCGCCAGGAGCTTAAATCCAGACCCTTGATATCCTCATCATTGAGTCGTTTTAAACAAAGCTCGTAACCAAAGTTAGGTGATGCAGATAATGTGCCTCGATATTGATGAATCGCCCACAACCAGCTTTTTGGCCGTGATAAAAAACTCAGCGGGGACATCACAACCAGTAACATGGCGAAATACATACTGCCAAGCCACGCGCCAATCAGGCCCATGTCGTGATAAAGCGGCAACCAGCTGATGAAAATATCATCCGGTGTTGCTTCCACGGCCTTACCCATTGCGCGCACATTCGCAAGCAAATTGGCATGCGTCAACACAACGCCTTTTGGATTGCCCGTGCTACCAGAGGTATATTGAAGAAAAGCTATATCACCGGGACTTACCGAAGGACGAATATAGGTTGCCGGGGAAGAAGTAAGATCAGCCACCGTAACCACTTCACGCATACTCAGCACCTGTGATTTTAGTAACTGTGCAACTACCTTTGCCTCGGGCATGGTAATTAAAATAGTTGCGACACAATTATTCAATATGCCGCTATGTCTATGTAAATGATCTTCCAGTTGACTGCGCCTTACAGGCGGATAAATAGGAACCGGAACAGACCCGGTTAACAATATCCCATAGAAACTGAAAAAATAATCACTCCCCGTTGGCAACATTATTGCCACGGTTTCGCCTGATTGAACGCCTAGCTGCTGGATTCCGGCAGCCACTTTCCTTGCACCCAGCCAAAGCTGCTCGTAAGTTAAACTTTGTGGTTCACCATCATCACCCATAATATTGACATGCAGCCGGTCAGGATTATGCTGCACATGCCACTCCAGAACATCGATCAGGGTTGATGCCTGGTGGGGTAATTTCCCTACCTTGCCAACAGCTAACTCGACCACAGTCTCTGAAGAGAAAGTCTGTTTTTGACCCCGCGCACCAGAGATTGACCGTAGCAGGTCACGCGGTGATTCCGCTTCTGCAAAAACCCGCTGCGGTAATGTGACATTAAAGTGTTGTTCGATACGAGAGATCAGTTCGACACGCGCTAAACTATCGAGGCCTATATCGCCATCGAGCGAGCTATCGAGACCAAGCACATAGCTGCGAGGATTACCGACGTGCAATTCGGCAACTAATTTCTCGATTAGCTTGAGCAGGGTATAGGCCTGATTATCCCGATTTTGTGATGTTAAACCGGACGCCATATTATTTTACCTGCGGTGAGTATCACTACATTGCGTATGATATTTTATTCTATCAAATTTCCTGGAACTGAATTAGCCCTACTGACAAGTATTCCAGATAAAGTGAGATAGCAGGAAACCTACAACTATGCTTTATGTGCCGGTAAAATGACTCGAACCTGACCATTATTTGTTTTGATATGTAGTAGTCTGCCACCTTCGTGCAATGTGAAGGTTAACGGTAGCGGGCTTAGAGTTTTACAGCTTGGTAAACCCGTGTTCTACTTGCAAACGTCTAATCTCGACCGGAGCCAGGGGTACCTGTTCGATAAAGTCTGGCAATTCACTCTGTTCAATTTCAAGCACTCGCATCATCGTCTGGCATGCCTTGATGTCAATAATATTCTCCTGATCCAGTTGCCGGGCTTTATTTACGATCGACATATTGGCCGCATAATTCTCTTTTTGAAACAACTGCAATTCGTTGCCGTGCAATACAATCGCAATACGACCATGTTGATCGGGATCAAACAGCCCTCTCAGGCTGTCAGCCCGATTCAGGATAACGTCAAGCTGTTCGACCGTATTGACAGTAACACCGAAGACATAGCCCGGTGATTCTGGTTCAAAGTCGCTGCGCGGTTCCGCATGGGCAGCGAATTGAAGGTAAAAAAACACAGCTAGCACAGCGACGGTGTTGCGTATTGCCGCGTCTAAAACGAAGCTCTTAAAAACAGGCTTGCCG